>JBAXFC010000488.1:0-3177 GCA_037140135.1 Chloroflexota bacterium | reverse complement strand
CATCGAGGCGGCGCAGGTGCTGCGCTGGGCGGCCGCCTTCGAAGGCCCCTGCTACGTCCGCCTGGTGCGCGACGCGACGGCCCGCCTGTTCGACGAGTCGCACGTCTTCACCTTCGGCAAGGCGGAGGTCGTCCGCGAGGGGCGTGACGTCACGCTGATCTCCACCGGGTCGCAGACGCCGCGCACGGTCGAGGCGGCGGAACTGCTGGTCGCGGACGGCATCGACGCCCACGTGCTCCACGTGGCCACGGTCAAGCCGATCGACGCCGACGGGATCGTGGCGGCCGCCGCGCGGACCGGACGCGTGATCACGGTCGAGGAGCACACGGTGCTCGGTGGCCTCGGCGGCGCCGTCGCGGAGGTCCTGGGCGAACGGCACCCGGTGCAGGTCAACCGGATCGGCCTCCAGGACTGCTATGTCCAGTCGGGACCGAACGACGCGCTGCTCGACATCTACGGCCTCTCGCCGGCGCGCGTCGCAGAGCAGGTCCGGGCGATCCTCCGGCCGGCCTGAGCCCCGGCGATCCCGCGCGAGGGTCCCCCCCAGCGCGGCGCGTGCCGCGTCAGCGGGCGGCTTCGGTCGTCTGCCAGCCGTCCGCGAGGTGCGCGGACGCCTCGTCGAAGTGATGGTGGAGTGCCGCCTCGACGGCCGCGGCGACCCGGGTCCGGAGGGCGGCCATGATCGGCGGGTGCAGGTTCGCCGTCCACTGGGCGTCCGCACCCGGTGACACGAGCGTGATGTAGGTCCGGGAGAACGGCTCGAGCGAGCGCCAGACACGCTCGAGGGTGTTGTTGCCCGAGAGCTGGACGAGCCTGGCGTGGAAGGCCGCGTCACGCACGGCCACCTCGTGCCGGTCGCCTGAGGCGGCGGCCTCCTGCATGGCCGCGTGGGCCATCTCGAGCTCCGCGAGGTCGGCATCGGTCATGCGCGGGATACCGATCCGCACCGCCAGGGACTCGAGTTGCGACCTGACCTCGTAGGCCTCGAGCAGCTCGGCCACCGACGGACGGCGAACACGGGCGCCACGGAACGGCATGATCTCCACGACGCCCAGCGCCTCGAGTCCGCGCAGCGCCTCGCGCACCGGGGCCTGGCTGGTCCCGAGATCCCGCGCCACGCGCGTCTCCACGATCCGCGATTCGAGCGGATACCGGCCGCTGAGGATGTCCTGCAGCAGGCGGTCCTTCACCTGTTCGGCGAGCACGCTGCGGGCGATGGAGCTGTCGTTGGCCATGGGGGTTCCCAGCGGATACGGACGGCTGGCAGTCTACCGTGCCTCACGCCAACGCCCGCCCCATCTCCACGCTGCCGCCGGGTGGTGCGTGCGCGCACGTGCCGCGCAGCCCCCCTGACACCCGCCTGGGCGCGGACATGCCCCCACAAACCTCACACGGGGATCAGCAGACTCCTACAGGCCGTCCGCGGTTCCATGCGTTGCGGCGGACTGGCACTGGACTGACGATGGAGGCTGCGGCAACCGATCCCGGGGCTGCCGGATGCTGGAGGCAACGATGAACAGCGGCTCGCGCGGGCAGCTGCGGACCGCATACGCGGTCCTGCAGGTTGACCCCGGCGCGGACCGCACGGAGATCCGCGCCGCCTACTACGCGCTGGCCCGCCGGTACCACCCAGATGGTGTCGAGCCGGACCCGATCCGGATGGCGGATATCAACCGCGCCCACGATGCGATCAAGACCGCCGAGGCACGCGCCAGGTACGAGGCGTACGGTCGCCCGCCCATCGGCGGCGCGGAGATCTCGTGGTCCGGTGCGCGGCGACCCCAGCCGGCCTGCCCGATGGCTGCGGCTTCCCCGGTCCTGGACTTCGGCCGGTACGAGGGCCGTTCCGTGGCAGAGGTCGCCAGGGTGAACCCGGACTACCTGCGCTGGCTCAGCCGCCACTCATCGGGCCTCCGCTACCGCGATGCCATCGTGCAAGTCCTCGGAGCCACCGACGTCGGCAGGCGCGGCGAGGCCATCGGCACGTGATCGACCTGGTCGCCTTCGACGCCGAGGACCGCTGCCTGCGCGGTCGGATCGAGCTGTCTGCGGACCGGCTGGCCGATGCCCTCGCGGCGGGCGGTGCGCTGGCGGTCAAGGATGCGCAGGTGATCGACCTGCACTCCGACCGTCGCGAGCTCCATGCGCACCTCCTGGTCGATGCCCGCACGCTCTCGATCGTGGTCGCCACCGGGCCGCGCGGCTCCTGGCGCCGGCGGGTCCCGGTCGTGACCTGCCCGGCCCAGCTCTACGTCGGCCGGTACATGCTCCACGGCATCCTCCACGCAGCTCGCTCGCAGGACCCCGTCACCAACGCGGCGACGCGCCCGTGGCTGGCGATGACCGAGGCGATCCTCGAGCACAACGAGGCCGGCCGCATCATCCGGGAGCGCTACGAGGTCCTGCTGATCAACCGGGCGCACGCCAAGGCGATCGTGCGCACCTCCGAGGACGCTCACGAGTCGCACTGGCTTGCGGCAACGCCCGCGAGCGGTCCCGGGCGAGTGCTCCGCCGGGCCTGACCGGCTAGCGAGGGTCGCTCGGCGCGGCCGGAGCGACCGTCGTCACCACCTGGGCCGGGTCCAGCCGGTCCGCCAGCACCTCTGCCAGGTGGCGCGCGCGCCGCCCGTCGAGGAAGGCGACCTGCGTCCGGCAGCTGAACCCGTCGGCCAGGATCGCGGTCTCCGCGGTGGCGGCGGCAAGCGCGGGCAGGAGCTCCAGCGCGGCGACGTCGCGGCTGACCTTCTCGTGCCCGGCCTCGGCACCGAAGCTGCCGGCGAGGCCGCAGCAGCCCAGGAGCGTCTGGACGGGCGTGATGCCCGCGGCGCGCATCACGCGTGCGTCGGCCGCCGTTCCAAGCACCGCCTGCTGGTGGCAATGCGGCTGGACGAGGGCGTCGATCGGGGCGCCGGCGGGCGGGCTCCAGCCGGCCTCGTCGAGCAGCTCGGCGAGCGTGCGCACCCGCCGGGCCACCGAGGCGCCGCGCGAATCGCCCGGCAGGAGCTCCGTGAGATCGCGGCGCAGGGAGGCCGCGCACGATGGCTCGAGCACGAGGATCGGGTCGTCGCCGGAGAGCTCCGGAGCGTCGAGCGTGCGGCGGAGCGTTGCCCGGGCCGCATCGATCTGGCCCGTCGTCACGTAGGTGAGCCCGCAGCAGACAGGGGAGCGCGGCACGAC
>JBAXFC010000487.1:0-3187 GCA_037140135.1 Chloroflexota bacterium | reverse complement strand
GAATTCCCTCGGCCAGTCCCTCGCCCGGGCCCTCGCCCCCCACCGCGTCTATGTCTACGGCCTCGCCCCCGGCTGGGTGGACACCGACATGGCGGCCGACCATCTGGCCGGGCCGTCCGGACCGGAGATTCTCGCCCAGCATCCGCTCGGCCGCGTGACCACCGCCAGCGAAGTCGCCGCCGCCGCCGTCTTCTGCGCGCTCGATGCGCCGCCGGCCATGACCGGGGCGATCCTCGACGTGAACGGCGCCTCCTACCTCCGGACCTGAGCGGCCCCGGCCGGCCGGCCCTCAGCGCAGCCGGGCAAACAGCCACGCCGCCAGCCCGGCCATCCCGATGTTCGGCAGCCAGGCCGCCAGCAACGGGTCGATCAGCTGCTTCGTCGCCAGCGACGACGAGATGTTGGCGAGGATGTAATAGAGGAAAAACAGGCCGAAGGACTTGGACACCCCCACCGCCGGATTCACCCGCACGCCGGAGACGGCAAAGGGGATGGCAATCGCGATCACGATCAGCGGCCCCAGCGTGTCCGCGATCAGGCTGAAGTACCGCACCGCATACGGCGTCGCCTTCAGGCGGTTCTCAAACTCGAGATAATCGAGCAGACGCCGGAGCTCGGCAAAGGACAGGTCCACCGGCCGCCGGTCGATCAGGAGCATGAGCTTGGGGTCCTCGCGATACTGGCTGCGCACCTCCCGGCTGAAGGGCACCGCGCCCAGCAGTTCCCCCGTCTCGGGATTGAACGACATCACCCGCCCATCCTTGAACACCCAGCCCTCGCCGCGCTCGCCGAACATCGCCTCGGCCGCCACCAGCCGGGTCAGCTCCCGGCGCTGGCCGTCCAGCTCGGAGACCGTGACCCCGTAGCCCCGGTGCAGGAACTGGCTGTAGCGGTTGAAAAACCACATGCGCCGCGCGCGCTGGTTGTCAAAGGCCACGCTTTCCACCACGCCGATGCGGTCGGCCGCCAGCTTGCCCGCCTGCTGGCGGAAACTCAGGCTCTCGCGCAGTTCCCGCGAGGCCTCCACCGACCAGGGCACCACCGCGGAGTTGAGCCACCAGGAGAGGCCGCAGGCCAGCACCCCCACCAGCCAGACCGGGGCCGTGATGCGGCCCAGCCCCACGCCCGCGGCGCGCAGGGCGGTGAACTCATTGGCCCGGTGGAGCTTGCCCAGCACGAACAGGAGCGAGAGGAGCAGCGCCAGCGGCAGGACCACCGCCAGGAAGCTCGGCATCGTCACGAACAAATACACCCACATGTCCAGGCCGCGCGCGCCCAGCTCGCGCAGCGAGCGGAAGTCGTCGTACATCACCTGCACCAGCATCAGCCCGATGGTCGCGCCAAGCACGAGCCCGAGGATCGCGAGCCACTCGCGCAGCAGGTGTCGGTCAAAGGTGTTCAACGCCGCCGAGCAAAACCTCCCCCGGGGCGAAAGCAAAACCCAAACCGCGCGCCCGCGGCCCGGCGGCACGCCGGCTGCTACGTACGGTCCAATAGTTTGGTTGATAACTCCCCCCTCCTGCCCTTGCCTTCCGCCTCCGCCAAAACCGCCACCCCATGATCACCGCTCTCCGCTTCCGCTGGCTGCCGGCCTTCGCCGCCACCGTCCTCGCCGTCGCGATGCTCCACGGCACGGCGCAGGCCTGCACGGCCGTCGACATGGTCGCTGCGGACGGGACCGTCATCGCCGGCCGCACGATGGAGTGGGCGTTCGACATGCAGTGGCGGGTGGTGAGCATCCCGAAGGGCACGCCCATGGTGCTCGAGGCGCCGCCCGCCCTGAAGCTCCCGGCGAGGACCGTGCAGACCCGCTACGCCATGGTCGGCATCGCCCCCGGCACGATGCCGGGAACCGTCCTGCTCGAGGGGCAGAACTCGGCCGGGCTGGGGTTCAGCGCCAACTTCCTTCCCGGCTTCACGCGCTACCAGACGGTGACCCCCAAGGACGCGAGCTACGTCTCGATCCTCGGATTCCCGAGCTGGGTGCTCGGCAGCCACGCCACGGTCGCCGAGGTCCGCGCGGCCCTGCCGAACGTCAAGGTGTGGACCGACCCGTCGCTGCCGACGGGTCCCACGCCCCCGACGGTGCACTTCGTCTTCGTCGACCGCACCGGCGCCGGCCTGGTCGTCGAGTACGTGGACGGCGAGCTGCGGATGCACGACAACGCCGCGCACGTCCTGACCAACGCGCCCACCTATGACTGGCACCTCACCCACCTGCGCAACTACCTGAACCTCTCCACGGTCGGGGTCGCGAGCGTCCAGGTGGGCTCCGTGAACGTGACCGAGATCGGCCAGGGCGGGGGCACCCTGGGGATCCCCGGCGACGCCACCCCGCCGGCCCGCTTCGTCCGGGCCGCCTTCCTGCGCCACCACGTCACCCCGCCCGCGACGGGGGAGCAGGCCATCCAGGCGGTCGGCCACGTCCTCAACACGGTGGACCTGCCGGTGGGCATCGCCCAGACGCGGCAGGGCGACCAGGTCGTCTCCGACTTCACCCAGTGGGTGGCGATCAAGGACCTCACCCACAATCGCATGAGGATCGCCGACTACGACCACCGTCTCACCTTCGTGACGCTCGACCTGGACGCGCTCTTCGCGCTCGAGCGCCCTTCCTCGATCGCGGTGGCCGACCTTCCCTACCCGAAGGGCACCGACGTGGTGAGGAGCCTCACGTCACGGTGACGCCTTCACCTGGGACCGGGACCCGCTGCCCTTGCTCGTGACCGTTCCGCGCAGGGGCACCGACGGGGTCCAGCCTTCCGGCACCGTGAACTCCGTGTCGAACACGGTGAACCGGGTCCGGGCCACGCGCGTCGACACCTTCCCGTCGACGTCGAACCGGAGCTCGAGCGAGAGCGTGCCGTCCCGGACGGTCCCCCGCCCGGATCGGAGGCGGGCGTCGACGTGTCCGCGCGCGTCGGGATCACGGATCTCGAGGGAACAGGTCGCTGGCGTGGCGAGTTCGAGGACCCCGGCGGAGGAGCGGCTGGCCTCCAGGGCGCAGGTGTACCCGCGCGCCGCGATCCCGACCGAGACCCGTCCCGCCGTCCGGGAGCGGCCGAGCGTGACCGTCATGTCGCCGGGCTGGTTCGAGGACGGGAAGGGTGAGACCTGGACGTCGGCGCGGCCGCGGACCAGGTAGGTCCCGAACATCGCGTCGTCCTTGCTCGCGAGGAGCAGGAAG
>JBAXFC010000486.1:0-3211 GCA_037140135.1 Chloroflexota bacterium | reverse complement strand
CCGCTCCCCGTAGACCCAATCCACGGCCGTGAACGGGTCCGGGTCCGGCTCGGCCTCGGCGTGGTCGGTGGCGTCCTCCACCAGCGCCCGGATCTCGGCCGCCAGCCGCTCCTCGATCTCCGGGGTCAGCACCCCGGCATCACGAAGGCGCGCCCCGAAGATCGGCAGCGGATCGTGCGCCCGGCCCTCGGCCAGGTCGGCATCGGTGCGGTACTTGGTCTGCTGGTCATCGGAGGAATGGGCCGTCAGCCGCGAGACCTTGGCCTCGATGAGCGTGGGCCCGCCGCCGGTCCGCGCCCGATCCACCGCCTCGCGCGACGCCGCGAAGCAGGCGAGGACATCGGTCCCGTCCACCACGACCCCAGGGATCCCGTAGGCAACGGCGCGCTGGGCGACATCGGCCACGGAGAGCTCCCGCTCCGCCGGCACGCTGATCGCGTACCCGTTGTTCTCCACCATGAACACGAACGGCAGCTTGTGGATGGCGGCGAAGTTGAGCGCCTCGTGGACGTCGCCCTGGTTGGAGCTCCCCTCGCCCATGATCGCCACCGCCACCTGGTCCACCCGCCGGACCTTCGCCGCCAGCGCGATCCCCACCGCGTGCAGGATCTGGGTGGCGACCGGCGACGAGACCGAGACGATGTTGTGGGCCGGACCGCCGTAGTGGCCGGGCATCTGGCGCCCGCCGGAGCCCGCATCGGACGCCTTGGCGTACTGGGCGAGCATCAGGTCACGCGCCGTCATCCCCATCGTGAGACAGGTCGCGATGGAGCGGTAGAACGGCGCCACCCAGTCGTGACCGCGGCGCAGCGGCCAGGCCATGCCCACCTGGGCGCCCTCGTGCCCCTGCCCGCTGATGACGAACGGGATGCGGCCGGACCGATTGAGGATCCACATCCGCTCGTCCACGGCGCGCGCCAGCGCGACCATGCGGTACATCGCGACGAGATCCCCGTCGGCCAACCCGAAGGAGGCGGCCAGCGGGCTCGCGGGGGACGCGCCGGGTTCGGGTACTGCCATCGGCGTCCTCTGGTTCGGGGCCGGGCCCCAACACGGATCAGAAGTTGATCGAGCGCCCGTCCACGGCCATCGCCGTCTCGCCCAGGATCTCGGACAGCGTGGGATGCGCGTGCGTCGTGGCGCCGATCTCCCAGGGCGCCGCCTCGAGGAACAGGGCGAGCGAGGCCTCCGCGATCAGATCCGTGGCGTGCGGGCCGATGATGTGGACGCCGAGCGTCTCGTCGGTCCCCGCGTGGCCGATGATCTTGGTGAAGCCCTCGTACTCCCCGCCGATGATCGCCTTGCCCACGGCCTGGAACGGGACCTTGCCGATCTTGACCGGCAGCCCGCGCTTCTCGCACTCCTGCTCGGTCAGGCCGACCGATGCGATCTCGGGCCGGCAGTAGGTTGCCTTGGGCTGCTTCACGTAGTCCATCGGGTGGACGTCCGTGTCGCCGGCGATCGTGTGGGCCGCGATGATCCCCTCGTGGGCTGCGGTGTGCGCCAGCTGCAGGCCGCCCACGATGTCGCCGATGGCGTAGAGGTGCGGCTCCCGGGTGCGCATGTGGCCGTCCACCCTGACAATCCCGCGCTCCACCTCGGCTGCGGTGGTCTCGAGACCCAGGTCCTCCACGTTGGTGGCGCGGCCGGCCGCGACCAGGAGCATCTCCGCGGAGATCTCGGACGCTGCGCCGCCCTCGGGGCCGACGGTGATCCGGACGCCACTGTCATCGGCGATGACCGAGGCCGGATCGAACCGCGCGTTGGTCATGACCTTGATGCCGCGCCGGTTGAAGGTCCGCTCGAGCTCCCTGGAGACATCGCGGTCCTCGAGCGGCACGATGGCCGGCAGGTACTCGAGCAGCGTGACGGTCGCGCCGAGGTCGTGGTACATCGAGGCGAACTCCGCGCCCACCGCGCCCGCGCCGATCACGATGATGCTGGCCGGCATCTCCGAACCGCGCAGCAGGTCGTCCGAGGTGACGATCCGGCGGCCGTCAGGGACGATGCCGGGCAGCGACTTCACCCGGGAGCCCGTGGCCAGGACGACGTCGGTGGCATTGAGCAGGCGTTCCCCGCCCGCGCCCGGCGTGCCATCCTCGCCGGCGAGCGACACGTGGATGCGGGTGGCTCCCTCGAGGCGCGCACGGCCCGCGATCCAGGTCACGTCGTTCTTCTTGACCAGCGAGCCCAGGCCCTTCCACATCCGGTTGACGACCATGTCGCGGCGCTTGGCGATCGTCGCGTAGTCAACGGTCACCGGCCCGCCGATGCCGATGCCGAATTCGGCGGCGCGGCGGATGCGCTCGTTGAGCGAGGCGCTCTCGAGCATCGCCTTGGTGGGGATGCAGCCGCGGTGGAGGCAGGTGCCACCGATCTTCCCCTCGTCCACGAGGGCGACGCGGAGGCCCAGCTGGGCGCCGCGGAAGGCGGCCGCGTAGCCGCCTGTGCCGGCGCCGATGACGACGAGATCAAAATCATTGGAGGAGCCGACGGCCATCGGTGAGGAGATCTCCACTCAGAGGGGCGGACGCAAGGGGCTGCGCGGCGATCCTACACCGGGGGCGCCCGGCCGATGCGGACCGGGGAGGTCCCAGGCCGATCGGCTCTCCCGCTCGTGGCCGGGGGCGGCGCATCCTGCGGGCGCGGCCGGACTGGCCTGCAGGAGGTTGGCGTGTCAGGTTCGACGTCTCCAATCACCACGCGATCCGGATCGGCCGGCCGCGAGGCCCGCCTGCGGCCGATGGGACCGCGCGGCGAAGGGTGGATCGGCATCCAGATGCTCCTCGAGGTGGGGGCCCTCGTGGTCGGCCCGCTCACGGGCATCGGCATCGGGGGAGCGACGGGTACCGCACTCCTCGTGGCCGGCCTGGCCGTGATGCTGGGCGGCGTGGCCCTCTTCGCCTGGGGCGGATCGCACCTTGGCTCGACGTTCTCCGTCTGGGTTGACCCGCGGCCGACCGGACGCCTCGTGACCAGCGGACCCTACCGGTACACGCGCCACCCCATCTGCACGGCGCAGGTGCTCCTCATCGCCGGCTGGGCGCTCGTCACCGCCAGCCCGGTCACCGCCCTGATGGTGCCGGTGGTCGCCTGGTACCTCGACCGCTACAAGCTGGCCCGCGAGGAGCAGACGCTGCTGATGCGCCGCATCGTGAGGTTCGCCGTGCTGCCGCCGCTGCACGTCCAGGCCGTGCCGGGGTCCTCGCCG
>JBAXFC010000485.1:0-3212 GCA_037140135.1 Chloroflexota bacterium | reverse complement strand
CTGGCCATCCGCGCAGATGCACGCGCCTTCCTGCGGGCCGGCGTTGCGAAGCTCAAGGAGGCCGTCCTCCTGGCCGAGCCACTCGCCGCGCGCGACCGGCACAACACCGCGGATCGTGCGGCCTGGGAGGCGGCGACCGTCGTCGATGACGGCGACTGGACGGGCCCCGGCGTGCATCCGGGCCGGGTGATCACGGAGCTGCGGCGCCTGCTCCCCGAGGACGCCATCATCACCACCGACGCCGGCGGCTTCGGCGGCTGGGCGGCCAGGGGCTTCCGGTTCCGGCGCCCGGGGACGTTCCTCGGTCCCACCTCCGGCGCCATGGGCTACGCCTACCCGGCTGCCCTCGCCGCGGCCCTCGTCCACCGCGAGCGGCGCGTCGTGGCCCTGGTCGGCGATGGCGGCATGGGGATGACCCTCGCCGAGGTGGAGACCGCCGTGCGCGAGGGTGCCCACGTGACGGCGATCGTCTTCGACAACGAGCGCTACGGCATGATCCGGGGCTACCAGGACCGGCAGGGGAGCCCCACCGCTCCCGGCACGGACCTCGGCCCGGTGGACTTCGCAGCGGCTGCTCGCGCCTGCGGCGCGCGCGGAGTCCGCGTGGACTCCGACGCGGCCTTCGAGGGCGCGCTCCGCACGGCCCTCGCCGCTGCGGGACCCTCGGTGATCCAGGTCACGCTGGACCGGCGCTGGGTCAGCGTGGACGAGCCCGCCTGGCGGGACGGCGCGTGAGCCGCCCGACGCTCCACCTCGTTCCGCAGGAGCTCTGGGAGGTGAGGGAGCCAGCGGCGCCGTACCTGCCCGCCGCGTACGAGGCCGACGGCTTCATCCACTGCACCGATGGCGACGACGAGATGGTCGTCGTCGCCAACCGCTTCTACCGGGCGGATCCGAGGGTGTTCCTGCTCCTGACCCTGGACCTCGATCGCACGGGGAGTCCCTGGCGCTTCGACGAGGCCGGCAGCCCGTACCCGCACATCTACGGCCCGATCGACCCCGTGTCGGTCATGGAGGTCCGGCGGATGGCGCGCACGGACGACGGCACCTTCACCGGCATCACGGCGCGCTAGGAGCCCGCGGGGCGTCCTCCCTGGCGCTCGCTCGAGCGGGCTCGTTGCGCGGGAGCATCACCGCAGCCAGGACCGCCGCAGCGGCCATGAAGGCCACAGCGACGCCGATGGCGCCGGCTGTCCCGATGCCCACGAGCGTGCCGCCCAGCGCGGCTCCGAACGGATAGCCCAGGAAGTTGATCGACATCGACACGGCGAACGCCCGGCCCATCCAGGCCTGGTCGGTGCGCCGCTGGCGGAGCGTGAACAGGGCCACGTCCATCGGCCCGTTGAGGACGCCCGTGAGGGCCATGACCGCGACGACGGCGGGCAGGGTGGGGGAGACCAGGAGGATCGCGGCGGAGGCTGCCATGCCGACGCACGGCCAGATGAGCATCCACCGCTCGCGGCCCTGCGTCCGCCACCGGCCGGCGATCAGCGCGCCGATGCCGCCCGTGACGCCCGAGACCGCCCAGACGATGCCGATGACCGCCTCGCCGTACCCGAGCTGCTTGATCACCAGCACCGGCAGGACGATGGTCATGATCCCCCAGCCAAGGTTGAGCACCGCGAGGGAGACGCCCAGGGCGCGCAGGCTCGGGTTGCGGAGCGTGTAGGCGAGGCCCGCCCACGCATCCCGCAGGAGGCTGCCCGTGGTGGCCGTCTCGGTCCGCGGATCCGGCACCCGCAGGAAGACGACCGCGGAGACGGCGTACAGGGCGGCGATCACAAGCAGGGTCTCCGGCCCGCCGACCACCTGGACCATCAGGCCCGCTGCCGGCGGTCCGACCAGCGTGGCGACCACGTACCCGTTGGAGTCAACCGCGTTGACCCGCTCCCAGAGGTGCTTGGGCACGATGATCGGGAAGATCGTGCGCAGCCCCACGGAGCTCAAGGGGGCCGTCATGCCCGCGACCGCGGTGACCAGGACGAGTACAAGCGGCGTCAGGCTCCCCGTCAGGGCGAGGATGGCGATCAGGACCAGGGCCCCGGCCCCCACGAGCTGGTCCAGGATGATCAGCCGGGTCCGGCCGTGGCGGTCGAGCAGCGCCCCCACGATAGGCCCGACGAGCAGCCCGGGGGCCACGCTTGCGAACGTGACCACCCCGGCCAGCACCGGCGAGCCGAACCGCTGCAGCGCGAACAGGACGAGCGCCACGCCGAGCATGCTGCCGCCCGTGCGCGACAGCGCCATGCCCAGCAGGATCCGCGGCAGGGCCGGGATCGCGAACAGCGCGCGGTATGAGGGATCCTGGGTGGGACGATGCATCTCCCGGACGCTACCAGACCGGCCGCCTGCCCGGAGAGCGGGTCGATGGCTCCTGCCCCAGGTCTCCGGGGCCGACCCGTGGACCCGTCAGCGGCGCCGCACGTATGGCGTGCCCGCGGCGCTGGAGAGGTGGGCGACCTTGAGGTCGCCGTTGGTGACGTCGTAGTAGGAGACGAGGCCCAGGCCGTCCGCCCCGAGGGTGATCGACGTGTACTGGCCGACATGCCCAGCCGAGTCGATCGTGCTCGTGGTGGCACCGTTGCTGCAGTCGCTCTTCCAGCAGTGGGTGACCTTGAGGCTGTGCGATTGGTAGAAGTTGTACGCGACCAGGACCAGGCCGTCGGCGCCGATGGTGATCGAGGTGTCGCCGGGGGTCCAGGCCGATGCGATGGTGCTCTTGGTCGCGCTGTTGCAGAAGTAGTCCATGCAGCGGGCGACCTTGACGGCCGAGTTGGTGTAGTCGAGGTACGAGACCAGGCCCAGGCCGTCCGCTCCCATGGTGATCGAGGTGTACTGGCCGACATCCCCTGCCGAGTCGAAGGGGGTCCAGTAGGCAGCACTTGTGCAGGCGGTATCGCCGCAGACGGCGACCTTGAGGTCGCCGTTGGTGGTGTCGTAGTAGGAGATGAGGGCCCTGACAAGGACGTCGTCGACGGTGATCGACGTGTACTGGCCGACATCCCCCGCCGAGTCGATCGTGCTCGTGGTGGCGCCGGTGCAGGCGGTGTCGGTGCAGTGGGCGACCTTGAGGTCGCCGTTGGTGGTGTCGTAGTAGGAGACGAGGCCCAGGCCGTCCGCGCCGATGGCGACCGACGTGTACGAGCCGACATTCCCAGCCGAGTCGATCGTGCTCGTGGTGGCGCCGGTGCAGGCGGTGTCGGTGCAGTGGG
>JBAXFC010000484.1:0-3212 GCA_037140135.1 Chloroflexota bacterium | reverse complement strand
CCGCCAACCCCCTCGCCCGCGCCAACGCCCACCCCGCCGCCGGAGCCGGCACCGTCCGGGGCCGCCCTTCCCGGCGGCTGGACCTTCGTCGGCAAGCAGGCCTGCCCCGACGACAGCGAGTTCACGTGCGTCACCCTCACGGTCCCGCGTGACCACTTCCGGGCAGGCGGCCCCACGTGGAACGTCGGCTTCGCCGTCCGCCCGGCAACCGGCAAGCGGGTCGGGACCTACGTGGTCATCACCGGCGGGCCCGGCTCGAGTGGCGTGGCCTCGGCGGACAGCTACACCTCGTACTACCCCGCCGGCATCGCCGAGCACTTCGACATCGTGTTCCTCGACCAGCGCGGCATCGGGATGTCGCATCCGATCACGTGCCCGGACGCGACCGCCGTCTTCTACGCGAGCGACGTGGACCGCCGCGACCCGGCCCAGGCAGCTGCCGCCGGGGCAGCGGCCAGGACCTACGTGGACACCTGTCTCTCCGAGGCCAGGGCCGAACCCCTTGACCTGCCTTTCTACGCCACCCGGCAGGCCGTTGAGGACCTCGAGGCGATCCGCGAGTATCTCGGCGCCCCGAAGCTCCACCTCTACGGCGAGAGCTACGGGACGCAGTACGTCCAGACGTATGCGACGGCGCATCCCGATCGGATCGCGACCCTCTACCTCGACGGCCCGGTGGACCTCACCCTCGACGGCGCCAACTTCCTGGCCGAGGCGACCCGCTCCTTCGATGGCGTCCTCTCGGCCACGCTTGACGCGTGCAGGACCAGTGCCGCCTGCCGGGCCGACTTCGGGGGCGAGGATCCGGCCGCGGCCTACGCGCGCCTGGCAGCCGATCTCGCCGGCGGCGGGGTCACGTTCGACTTCCCGATGGGGGACGGCACCACCGCGCCCCGGACGCTGACGTCGGCGGATCTCGCGAACGCGACCATCGGCTACCTCTATGGCGAGACGGGCCGGCAGCTGCTGCTGCGGGCGCTGGCCGCCGCCTCGCGCGGGGATCTCGTGCCCCTTGCCCGGATCGCCGCCCGGTCCATCGCGGTGGACCCGGACACCGGGAAGGTCGTCCCGGATCCAACCTACTCGGATGCCATGTACTACGCGGTCGAATGCCAGGACTACGTCTACCAGGGCGACAAGGCGACCGACGCCGACCGTCTCGCGGGCTTCCTCGCCGACGGGCGGACCCTTGGGGCGGCCGCGTCCCTCCTGGGCGACGTCTACTACGACGACATCCCGTGTCTCTACTGGCCCACCCGCCCCGCCACCGACCCGCGCCCGGCGCCCATCGTGGCGGCGACGTATCCCACGGTCATCATGGTCGCCACCACCGACCCGATCACCCCGGTCAACAACGCGATCCGCCTGGCCAACCGCCTCACCAACGCGCGCGTCATCATCGAGAGCGGCGGCCCGCACGTGATCTTCGGCTGGGGGCTCTCGTGCCCCGACGACCTCGTGGCCGACTACATGGTCAAGGGGACGCCCATCCCCGATGCCGTCACCGTCTGCCCCGGCGTGGTCGCCGACGAGTACGTGCCGCTCGCGCCGGTTGCCGAGGCCGACTACGCGGATGGCGCCGCGTTCATGCGCTCGCTCGTGGCCCAGGTCCTCAACACCGATGACTACGCGTACGAGCTGGACAAGGACGTCATCCGCATGGGGTGCGACTACGGCGGTGTGCTCGTCTACACGCCCGCCGACGCCGGCACGGACCTGCGCTTCGACGCCTGCCAGCTCACCAAGGGCGTGCCCGTGACCGGGTCGGGCTCGATCGATGGCGACGGCAACGTGACGCTTGCGGTCACGATCCCGGGTGGGGATCTTCGGTACCAGGATCGCGCGTCGGGAACGCCCGCCATCACGGGCACCTTCCGGGGCCAGCCGGTCAAGGGATAGCGGCGCGCCGAGCCCAGGCTCGCGGACGGGCCGACGCCCTGGCCGGAACATCCCGGTTGGTGCCTCCGCGCACCGGACCTTGGGGCCAGGACCAAACGGTCACGCCCCTGTCACATTCGGTATGCCTCCGGTCACAGCCGGGTCACAGCCACCGCTGACGATGCGGGAGTCCTGATCCCCGCACCAATCAGCGGGCCCTGCACTCTTGGAGGCATCTCAGCAATGGCGAACATCTTCGGCGCCCGCAAGCGCCTGGCAATCTTCTCGGGCGTCGCTCTGGCCGTCGTCGTCGGTGGCGCAGCCTTCGCATACTGGACCCAGAGCGGCTCGGGCCAGGGTTCGGCCACCACGGGCAACATCGACCCGATCACGATCAACCAGACCTCGGACAACCTCTCCGCGACGATGTGGCCCGGCAGCGGAGACGTCACCCTCTCGGGCGACTACACCAACCCCAACGCCTCCAAGGTCTACGTGCACCAGATCTCCGTCGTCGTCGATCCGACCTGGACCAGCTCCGCGATCGATGCCGCCAAGCCGGCCTGCACCTTCGCCGACTTCACGGTCAGCGCCCCCATCACCATCAACGCCGAGGTTGACTCGGGCACCAGTGTCAACAGCTGGTCCGGCCTGACCATCCGGCTCGACGACCGCGCCAGCAACCAGGACAACTGCAAGGACGTCACCCCGACGCTCCTGTACACCTCCAACTAGTCGCCGCCCCTGAGGTACCGGGGCGGCGCGCCCCACGCCCCGGTACCTTCTCCTCTTCTCCTCACCTCCTCCAGCGATGGACCACCAACCCCGGGGAGCACCTCGCGATGACGACCTCAGGCGGACCGACGGCACCGAGCACAGGCTCGGCTGCCCGCGGTCCGCTTCGTCATGTCGCTGCCCGCATGGCGGTGGTGGCCGCCGCGTCGCTGGCGGCCGTCCTGGCGGTCGCCGGCCTCGGCTCGGCCGCGGCTGCGCCCACCGCCCAGTTCCTGATCACGGGCCGGGTCCTCGACTACCCGGGCTGCCGGATCACCGAGCTGCTGTTCCCGGGCATCACCCGGTGCCTCGCCTACACGGTCCAGAACACGGACACCGTCAACCAGATCACGGTCACCAGCCTGCGGATCGCCACGGTCACCGCGCCGGCGACCTGCGCAGCGTCCAACCTGGACATCTCGAGGGCTGCCTGGACCGGCTCCCTGGTGATCGCCCCCGGCCAGAGCGCGTCGTTCCCCGGCGTGCCGCTCACGCTGCTCGATCTCCCGGCCAGCCAGGGTGGCTGCAAGAACGTCACGTTCGGGCTGACCTTCTCGGGG
>JBAXFC010000483.1:0-3218 GCA_037140135.1 Chloroflexota bacterium | reverse complement strand
CGGCGCAGGGCTGGTCGCTGACGGTGCCCAGCCCGTGGCAAGCCGGGCATGGCTCCGACACCACGAATGGGCCCTCGTTGGCGGCGACCACGCCGCTCTTCAGGTTGTCGATGGCTGCCATCGGCTCGCTCCTCAGTCTGTTCGGCTGCGCTGCCGCGCGCAGGGCAGGTCCGCCGGCGTCAACGACTCACGCATCTCGTGACTCCCGTCTTCGTACCTTCCCGCCGGCGGCCGTTGATCCTGCGGCACGACCCGGGCCTTGCCGCAAGCCTCCACCTGCGCCGTATCGTGAAAGGGAAGAATGGGAGGGTACTGTCTTCACCCTCTTCAGCAAGGCCGGCTCGACCGTCGTCGAGAGCGCCGGCATTCTCATCGAGCTCGTCGCAGCACCGTACGGAGCTCTCCAACCGCATGCACGACGCCGAGCAGGCCGACGTGCAGCGGGTGGTGAACGACTTCAACGAGCTGCTGGGCTACCTCGCCGACGAGCGGGAGGTCGCAACCGCCGCCGCGGTGGCCCTCGAGCGCGCGCTCCACTCCGATGGGGTGGCCGTCCACCTGTTCAGCTCGTCGCATGACCGCGCCGCGCTGACCATGGTCCGGGGCTCGATCGCCGCGGTGGATCTGCCGCGCACCACGCTCGACGACTGCCCGGGGATCCGGCGCGGCAGTGCCTACCTGATCGAGGACCTGAAGCGACCCCTGTCGGTCCCCTGCCCCGCCCATGGCGCCTCGGTGGGCACCGTCGCGTGCCTGCCGCTCTCGTCGGGCAACGAGCGGATCGGGGTCATCCACCTCGTCTGGAACGCGCCGACCCGCATAGGCCCGACGGCGTGGGCGGCGTCGGACCGTGTCTGCAGCCAGACTGCCCTGACGATCGCCAACCGCCGCCTGCTCGCATCCCTGGAGGCGTCCGCCAACACCGATCCCCGCACCAGGCTGCCCAACAGCCGCTCGTTCGACACGCAGGTGGAGCGCCACCTGGCCTCGCGCGGCGGGGAGACGGCGGCGGTCGTCATGCTCGACCTCGACCACTTCAAGACCCTCAACGACCGCTTCGGCCATCCCGCCGGCGACGAGGCGCTGCGGGTGTTCGCGGAGCTGCTCCGGCGATCACTCCGCCCTGGGGACGTGCCTGCCCGCTACGGCGGCGAGGAGTTCGCGATCTACCTCCCTGGTGCGGACATCGTCGCCGCGCGGTTGGTCGCGGAGCGGATCCGGACGTCGGTCGAGGCCCGGTCGATCGTGCTGGGTCCTGGGGTGTCGACGCGGATCACGGTCTCGGCGGGCGTGGCCGTGGCACCCGAGCACGGCACCGAGCGGCTTGAGCTCCTGGCAGCCGCAGACCGTGCGCTGTATGCCGCCAAGAACGGCGGCCGCAACAGGGTTGTGGTCGCGCGGCCGCTGGAGCCCGAGGATCAAGGGGATCTCGAGAGCGACATCGACCTTCGCGCCAACGTGCCCGGCTCCGAGACCGCCGCCTGAGCTGGGCCGGCGCTCGAGCTCGCGCCCGCGGAGCGGCGGGCGCCCGGTAGTCGCTCGAAGCCGTGGGGTTGTGTCCGGCCGGCGGGCACGGAGAGCGCGGCAGGCACCGGGAGCGCCCCGCACCCCGGGAGCGCGCCGCTCGCTGGATCGTCCGCTCGTTGAACCACCTCGTCATCCGGCCGACTCCGCCGGGTAATCGCGCCGGCCGACGATCGTCCGGACGCGAGACGAAGCCTCCGGAGACGCCATGACCGGACATCAGGTTCACGAACAGGCGGGACTCGGCCGGGTGCTGCTCGCCGTCACCCTGGTCGTGACGGCGTGTGGTGGACCATCGACGGGCGGGCCGCCGCCAATCACGGTCGCGGCGACCGCCAGGGAGGCTCCGGCGGCCACGGGTCCGGCCCCGACGGCGGCTCCGGCTGCGGTCCCGACGGCCACTCCTCCGGCCACGGCAGCTGCCCAGGTGCCGGCCACGGCCACACTGGTGCCCGTGACGGCGCCCGTGTCCTTCACGCTCCGGAGCGAGGCCATCGTGGACGGGCGCCTCCTGCCGGCCTACCGCTGCGAGCGCAAACAAGACGGGGTCGAGGCCGTGATCCCGCTCGCGTGGACGGGCGTGCCCGCCGGCACCGGATCGCTTGCCGTCGTGATGCACCACCACCCCGTCCCGGGCGACGAGACGAAGGTGAGCTCCTACCTGCTGCTCTGGGCGATCTCCCCGTCCGCAACGGGAATCGACCACGGCGAGGCTCCCGGCCGCGCGTGGCAGATGGGCGCCAACAAGGACGGCGTTGCGGTCTCCTACACCTCGCCCTGCTCCAAGGGCGCCGGCGCGCACGAGTACACGATCACGGTCTACGCGCTGGCGCGGACCCCTGCCTCCCTGCCCGATCGCAGCACCACCGACGTCACGTACCAGGTCCTCGCCGATGCCATCGCGACGGTGGAGGTGCTGGGCATGGCCCAGATGACCTTCACGGGCACGACCCCGTGATGGCCCCGCCGCACCTACGTAGCGTGCAGTACCCCCACGACCGGGGCATGGTCTTGAGACGCGGCGTGCGGATCATGTCGCTCACGGCCCCCGCGGGGCTCCGCAGCCGGGCGTGGTCTCGCACGCCGGTGGTGGCACCGTCGGCCATCGCGGAGAAGTCAGGGCCAGGGCTGGGAGGCCACGAGTGCGCTCGATCGCAGGCAGGCTGCTGGCCATGACCGTCGGCCTTGCCCTGGCCGGAATCTGCGGGCTGGGACTGCTGTACGGCGCGACCGTTCTCGCCGACAACACCGGCCATGCCGAGCTCGAGCGAGCCCTTGGCCTGGAGCACTCGATCGCCGACCTGCGCAGCCTCACGAGCGACGAGGAGTCCGCCGTGCGCGGGTACCTCCTCTCCGGCGACGCAGAGCTGCGGATCACCTACGGCAGCCGGCGGGAGGGCGTGCACACCTCGATCACGTCACTGGCGCAGAGCGCCGCGGCGACAGCCCCCGGGCTGTCCCAGCGCCTGCTCGTCCTGGGCGAGGCGATCCGCACCTGGGAAACCTCTTTCGCAGATCCCGCGATCCTCGCCCACGAGCGCGCCGACTCGTCGCTGCTCACCCGCACGAACCTCGTCCAGGGTGGCACGGACGATGACCCGGCCTATCAGCTCAATGCCAGCACGATGCGTTGGCTCCCCGGCGACGGTACGCAGGCTTTCCACTGTCCCCTGCGGGTGCCCCGGGCTCCGGAG
>JBAXFC010000482.1:0-3225 GCA_037140135.1 Chloroflexota bacterium | reverse complement strand
GGTGGAGGACGATGGTCCGTGTGCCGGCCGGCAGCGTGGGGGCGGTGAGCAGCTCCACGGCCTCGGACGCGATCCGCTCGGCGTTGCCTGCGAGGTCCATGGCGCGCACATGCTCGTAGCCGGCCGACGCCCAGAGACCCCCGTTGTCCGGGTAGGAGCGGCGCTGGTGCTCGTCGCCGTCGATGGCGTTGGCCTCGAGGCCCGAGCCGATGTGCGTGATCCGCTGCTCCGTGTACGACCCGTCGGAGGCGGCGAAGATCTTCCAGTCGCGCTGGGCGGCGTACACGGACTCCGTCCAGGCGATCCCCTTGACGGCGTTCATCGCGCGGTCCGCGGCGAGCAGGTCGGCGATCTTGCGGTCAAGCGGGACGGCGAACGGATCCTCGAGCACGGGGCTCTCGAAGCGGCCGTGGGCCGGCGGCCGGTTGTCCAGGACCACGGGCCGACGGATGGCCGTGGCCGACGCCCGGGCGATCCGGACGGCCTCCGCGGCGACGCGATCGGCCTCGGCTGTGGTGAGGTTGTGGCTCGACGCGAAGCCCCACGCCCCGCCCACGATCACGCGGACGCCAAATCCCTCGGTCTCGCCCGCGGCCACCCCCTCCACGCGCGTGGACTTGATGGTGATCGACTCCTCGAGCCGCCGGACCACCCGCACGTCCGCGTAGGTGGCACCGAGCGCGGTGGCCGTGTCGAGGGCACGGCTCGTCAGGTCTCGCATTGCTCCCGAGGGTAGCAAGGGGGAGGGGGCGCCGCACCGGTGCGATGGACCCTCCTGGCATTCGCCCCCGCCCCGGGCCGGTACGATCAGCGGCGATGAGTCCGCGAACCTCCCTCAAGCGCCCCCACGTCGCGTCCGTTCCGGATGCGGACGGTCGCCCGATCGGCGCGACCGAGACCCTCGACGGCTTGACCCTGGGTGCCCGCCTGCGGGCCACGCGCAATCGCCACCACCTGAGCCTGCGCGATGTCGCGGACCGGTCCGGCCTCTCGCGGGCGTTCATCAACCAGGTGGAGCTGGGGCGGGTGAGCCCGTCGTTCGCGTCGCTCTCGCGGATCGCGGAGGCGCTCGGCGAGAGCCTGGTGGAGCTCTTCCAGCCGCCGTCAACGCGCACCGAGGGCGTGGTCCGGGCCAGCGACTCCGTGCGCATGGAGCTGCCCGACGGCGGCTACGTGGACGAGATCCTCACGCCCTCACTGGCCGGCAGGCTGCTCATCCTGCGCTCCACGATCCAGCCCGGCGTGGACAGCGGCCCGGCCTACCGCCACGACGCCGAGGAGGAGTGCGTGACGGTCCTCGAAGGACGCCTCGAGGTCACGGTGGACGAGGACAGGCACGACCTCGGGCCCGGCGATGCGCTCACGTTCAAGAGCCTGCGCCCCCACGCATGGCGCAACGCCGGCGACGTGGTGGTCGTGGCGCTCTGGGCGATCACCCCGCCGCGGTACTGAGACCCTCGCGGGGTCGCTTCGCGTCAACACGCCACCCGGCACGCCACCACCGCCCGCCACCCGGCGGCACCCTGCGCGACGGCCGGGACACCACCCCCCGGCCTCCCCATACTCTGCGGGTCGTGGCAGTCTCCGACCTCGCCCATGCATCCGCCGCCCTGGCCCTGTGGCTGGGTGTCGCCCTGCTCGCCGCCAAGCTCGGTGCGGAGATCGTGGAGCGCTTCCTTGGCCAGCCGGCGGTGGTGGGGGAGCTTGCCGCCGGGATGATCGTGGGGCCATACGCCCTCGGTGGCATGGACATCGGCGGGCTGGGCCCGCTCTTCCCGCCGCCCGAGCCGGGCGGCATCGGCGTTCCCGTCGCCCTCTGGATCTTCGGCCAGATCGCCGCAGTGCTCCTGCTCTTCGGGGCGGGGCTGACCACCGACTTCCGCACCTTCATCAAGTTCGCGCCGTCGGCGACCGCCGTCGCGATCGGCGGCGTGGTCGTCCCGTTCGCCCTGGGCGCCGGCGCCGCGGTGGTTGCCGGCCTCGCGGCCTCACCATTGGACCCGGAGGCGCTGTTCATCGGCGCGATCCTGACCGCGACCAGCGTGGGCGTCACCGCCCGTGTGCTGGGCGACATCGGCAAGCTGGACACGCCGGAGGGCGCCACGATCCTTGGGGCCGCCGTCATCGACGACGTGATCGGCGTGCTCGTGCTCGCGCTCGTGGTCGCTGCCGCCAGTGGCGCCGATTCCGCCGGCGGCGCGCAGGACCTGGGCCTGCTGGCGGTCCGGACCATCGGCCTGTGGCTGGGGCTGTCGGCCCTGCTGATCGTCTCGGCGGTGCCCATGGGCCACTCGATCCGCGGCCTGCGGACCGACGGTGCGGCGATCGCGCTCGCCGTCTCGCTCGCCCTGCTCGCGGGCTGGGTGGCAGAGTCTCTCGGCCTGGCCATGATCATCGGCGCCTACTCAGCGGGTCTCGCCCTCTCCCGCTCCCCGCTGCGGCGCCAGCTCGAGCCCGAGGTCCGCGCCGTGGGCCACGTCCTCATCCCGGTCTTCTTCGTGACCATGGGGATGCTCGTGGACTTCGGCGCCCTGCTGCCGAACCTGGGCATCGGCCTCGCGCTGACCCTCCTTGCCGGCGTCGGCAAGGTGATCGGGTGCGGGATCCCGGCCCTGCTCACCAGCTTCACGCCTGTCGGCGCGCTCCGCGTGGGCGTGGGCATGGTCCCCCGGGGCGAGGTCGCCCTGGTCGTGGCCGGCATCGGACTCTCGCGAGGGCTGATCCCCTCGAGCCTGTTCGGCGTGGCGGTGATGATCGCGATCCTGACCACGGTCGTCACCCCGTTCCCGCTCGTCCGCACCTTCCGGCTCAAGGGCAGCGGCACCCGCGCGCCCGAGAACCCGCCCTCGCGCGTGGCGACGGTCCACTCGATCACCCTCCCGGTGGGCCTGGGCACGATCTTCGAGGCGCCGCTCCGATCGTCGCTGGAGGAGGCTGGCTTCGCCGCCGGCGGCTCCTGGGCCGACGCCCGCGGAGCGCGTGGCACCGAGTACGTGCGCTCCGGCCAGATCCTGGCGGTCGTCTTCCGCGAGGAGCTGGCCGGGCGGCACATCGATCTCGAATCCGAGCAGCCGGTCCCCGATCTCGCGGCGATCCTCGGGCGCGCGGCAGACGGGGCCGCGGGCACCGTGACGGCGGCGCTCGATGACGCGCGAGCCATCCCCGAAATGCGCGTTGACCTCGAGGGTGGTCTCGGATAACGTGCCGCTTTGTCCATCATAGTGG
>JBAXFC010000481.1:0-3226 GCA_037140135.1 Chloroflexota bacterium | reverse complement strand
GGCGGCCACCGTGAGCGCCGTGCGCGAGTCCACGTCGTCGATGGGCATCGACGTCCGGCCCGCGGGACCCCAGAGCAGCATGGTGAACCCGTCCGCCGCATCGGGCGCGGACAGGGTCAGGGTGCTGGTGCTGCTGATCCCGCGCTCGTGGTGCAGGACCAGGTGCGTCACGTCGGGGGCGCCCAGCTCCGCGGTGACCCGCACGACCGGTCCAAGCGTCCGCCACAGGTCCACCACGGCGTGCGGGCCCACGTCCCACAACCCCCCGTACCGGCGGCGCCACGGGGTGTTGAACGGGTTCTCGTCCGCGAGGGCGGAGCCCAGCCAGTAGGCGTCGCCGCCGAGCCACGGGTTGGCGTCAACCTCCTCGAACCAGGCCACGGCCGGCGGAGAGAAGAGGTGGGTGAAGAAGACCAGGGCCGCCACCCCGCTCGCGTCCACGGCCTGGACCAGCTGGTCTGCGGTGGCCTCGTCGAGCGCCATGGGCTTCTCGAGCAGCACGTGCTTGCCGGCTGCGGCGGCCCGCAGGGCGAGGGCCGGCTGCACGTCGGGCGGAACCGCGAACGAGACCGCGTCCACCTGCGCGAGGAAGGCGTCGAAGTCATCGAAACCGGTGCCGCCATGCCGGGCGGCGAGCGCGGAGGCAGCCGCACCATCGCGACCCCACACGGCTGCGAGCCTGGCCCCCGGCACGTCGGCGATGCCCGCCGCGTGGGTCTCCGTGGCCCAGTACCCGGTGCCGGCCAGGCCGAACCGGAACGTTGCGTCGTCGGGCATCGTGCTCATCCTCTCGCTCCGATCTCGTGCCGGATTGGCGGCGGGGTCTTGCCCCGCTGGTCTCTGATCCCTGTCCGTGCGCGCAGCAGGGCCGCCGGGCGATCGGCCGGTGCCGTCTCCGGGTGGCGTGCCCAGGTGCGCTCCAGACCGAGCAGGGCGGCCCCGACCACCGGGGGGTCATCGCGCAGGAAGCGCACGCGCGCCATCGGGGCGGCCTCGTGCAGGCGGGTGGTCAGCGGATCGAGCAGCACGGGGCCGGCCGCCGCGATGATGCCGCCGCCGAGGACGACGTCCGTGGGCGAGGCGGTGAGGTCGAGGCGGCGCAGCGTCGTCGAGACCTGCGTCACGATCTCGTCCGCCTGCATGTGCACGATGCGGGTCGCCACCTCGTCACCGGCCGAGGCCGCATCGAACAGCAGGGCGGCGATCTCGTGGACGCGGGCCTGCTCCAGGGTCCCGAGATGGAACGCGACCGCGACATCGGTTGCCGTGGGCGCGCGGAAGTGGCCCGCGATCCGGCCCGCCAGCGCGGTCGCCGGGCCACGCCCGTCCTCGGCGCGAACCGCCCACCACATCGCCTCCTCCGCGAGCCCGAGGCCGCCACCCCAGTCCCCGGTCATGCGCCCCAGCGCCGGGTAGCGGACCTGGCGTCCATCCGGTCCCACGCCCAGGCAGTTGACCCCGGCGCCGCATACCACGGCCACCCCGATGCCCCGGTCCGTGCCGGTCCGCAGGACGGCGAACGTGTCGTTCTCGACGGTCGCGTGGTCGCCCCACCGCCGGCGGGCCAGGGCCGCCACGATCGCGGCCACCTCCACCGGCATGTCCGCGTTCGCGAGGCACGCGCTCACCTCGAGCACCCGCAGGTCAGCCGCGGCACGAAGGACGCCCGCCACGGTGGCGGCAAAGGACTCGACGCCCGCCTCCGCGCCAACCACCTGGGGCTCGAACGGCCCGGATCGACCCGCCGCGAGCACCTCGCCGTCGGTGGCCAGGAGCACGACGTCCGTCTTGCTGTTGCCGCCATCGAGCGCGAGGACGGCGCCGCGCACCCCGCCCACGGCGCCGCGCACGGCGTTCACGACGCCGCCCACGGGAGCCACTCGCGGTTGTTGTCCAGCAGTAGCGACGTCAGCGCCCGCGCGTCATCGACCTGGCCGACCAGCGGGTGGGCAAGGAGGGCGGCGAAGACGCGGTCACGCCCGCCGAGGCGCGCCGCGTCGAGGGCAAGCTGCTCGTAGGCGCTGACGTGGGCGATCAGGCCCGCGTAGAGCGTGGGGATCGGCGGCGTCGGAAGGGGCGTCGCCCCCTGCGGCGTGACCGCGGCCGGCGTCTCGATCACCGCCGCGTCCGCGAGGAACGGCAGCGTGCCGTTGTTGCGGACGTTGACGACCTGCGGCAGCGACGGACCGCCGGTGCCCAGGAGATCCCCGAGCAGGTCCACCGCCGCCTCGGAGTAGTACGCCCCACCCCGCTGCGCCAGCAGCGCGGGCTTGTGGTCCAGGGCGGGGTCCGCGTAGAGGCGCAGCAGCTCCTGCTCGATCCCGGCCACCTGGCGCGCCCGGGTGGGCTCGCCCCGGTTGGCGCGGACGACCTTGTCGTGCTCGTAGTAGAAGCGCAGGTAGTACGACGGCAGCACCCGCAGCTCCCGCAGCAGCTCGAGGGGCAGCTCGATGTCGGCCGCCAGCTCCGGCCCGTGCGCGTCGAGGAGCTCGTCGAGGACGGACCGGTCCGCCTCCCCGGCATGCCCCGCCAGGTGGACGTCGAGCACCCACGAGAGGTGGTTGAGCCCCACGTGGGTCAGGCGCACCCGGGCCGGTGGCACCTGCAGGAGGCCGGCCACGTGCCGCTGGAGCCAGATCGCCACGTTGCACAGGCCGATCGCCCGGTGCCCCTCGTCGAGCAGCGCGCGGGTGACGATCCCCACCGGGTTGGTGAAGTTGACCAGCCAGGCCTCCGGAGCCAGCTGCCTGACGCGATCCGCGATGGACAGGATCCGCGGCACGGTTCGCAGGGCCATCGCCAGCCCGCCGGCCCCGGTGGTCTCCTGGCCGATGCAGCCACACGTCATCGGCCACGTCTCGTCCCGGTCGCGGGCCCCCTGGCCGCCGACGCGGATCTGCAGGAGGACCGCGCTCGCCCCGTCCACCGCGTCGTCGAGGCTGGTGGTGGTCCGGACCACCGTGGGCGCGCCGTGCGCGGCCAGGATCCGCCGGCACACCCCGCCGACGAGCGCGACGCGGCCCTCGTCGGGGTCCATGAGCACCAGCTCCGAGACGGGCAGCCGGTCGCCCAGGCGGCCCAGGCCGTCCGCGAGCTCCGGCGTGTAGGTCGATCCGCCGCCGACCACCGTGATCCTCATGCGCTGCCGAACGCGGTTGCGCGGGCATGGTCGAGCGCCGTGTACAGCGCGCCTGCCAGCACCGGGTTCCCCTGGACCGTCCCGCAG
>JBAXFC010000480.1:0-3229 GCA_037140135.1 Chloroflexota bacterium | reverse complement strand
CGGTGAGGCCGGCGGCCGGGTACGGGCGCTGGCCACGGTCCGCCGCGGCGGTCGCGCCGGCGTGCAGCCGGATGCGCCCGCCAGCGTGACGGTCGAGGTGGAGGTCGAGGACGCGGACGAGGCGACCGTGGTCGCCGCCCTGCAGCGCGTGCCCGAGGTCGAGCTCATCCACCTGACCCGGCCGATGGGCAAGGTCTTCGGCAAGCGCGTGATCGTCGTGGGCGGCGGGGCGCAGGTCGCCCAGGTCGCGCTCGGCGCCGTGACCGAGGCGGACCGCCACAACCTGCGCGGCGAGCGGATCTCGGTTGACACCATCCCGCTTGTCGGCGAAGAGCACATCGCGTACGCGGTGCGCGCCGTCGCGGACCTGCCTCGCGCGCGGATGCTGGTCCTGGCGGGCTCGATCATGGGCGGCGACATCAGCCGCGCAGCGGAGGAGATCCGCGCCGTGGGCATCCCGATCATCGCGCTCAACATGGTCGGCTCCATCACGGACCACGTGGACCTCGTGATCAGCGACCCCGTCCAGGCGGGCACGATGGCCGTGATGGCGGTCGCGGACACAGCCACGTTCGAGCTCGCCAAGCAGCGCGGGCGCCGCTACTAGCACGAACCGGGGAGGGAGCGCCGATGGCGCGTGAACAGGGCAGCAGGGGCTCGGCCGTCATGATGACGGTGGTGCTCGCCCTCGGGCTCCTCGTGGCAGCCTGTCGCGGCAGCGCGGCGCCATCGCTCTTCTTCCCGCCGCCCTCGCCCACCCCGACGCCGACGCTCACGCCCGAGGAGGCGGCAGCCCGGACAACCCTGGACGCCCTCGCCACCCTCGTCGCCCGCGAGGACCTCAGCTTCCATGTCGTGATCCTGGGCACGGAGAAGGTCAACAACGTCGTGCTGCCCAGCACGGAGGAGCGACTTGACGTGAGCGGCCTGAACTTCGCGGGCTCGCTCAGGCTCGATGACCGGGCCGCCAGCGTCGTCTACCTCGACGGCATCACCTGGGCGAAGACCGGCACCACGGCCTGGAAACGGTCAGCCCGGTTCTCGCCGGCCGACGCCGAGGACATCTCCAACGTCTGGAGGATCCTCGGCGACATCGGGGCGCTCGAGTTCGTGCGCCGGGACGCGGCGGACCCCGACCGCCTGGAGTTCCGCAACGCCGGTCCGATCTCGTTCGCGGACAACGCCATGCTGCGCACGGGCGCCCATGCCACCGTGGACACGCTGACGCTGTTCCTGCACGCGGACGGGACGCCCATCGGCTACCGCACGCACATGGTCGCCACCTACATCTCGGGCGGCATGGCGGAGCAGAAGCACGACATCTCGAGCATCGCCGACTTCACCAAGGTCGGCGAGCCGGTCATCATCAAGGCTCCGAAGTAGGACCGCATGCGCATCGCGACCTGGAACGTCAACTCCCTCAAGGCCCGCCAGGAGGCGGTCGAGAAGTGGCTGGCCCGCGCCGAGCCGGACGTCCTGCTGATCCAGGAGACCAAGCTCTCCGACGCCGATGCGCCGGTGATGCCGTTCCGGATGCTGGGCTACGAGATGGCCCACCACGGTGAGGGCCGCTGGAACGGGGTGGCGATCCTGTCGCGGGTGGGCATCGAGGGGATCGTCACCAACTTCGGCGACGGGCCCGTGCGGGACTCCACGGCCGGCGCGGCCATCCCCACCTCCGAGGACGACTTCAACCCCTTCGGCGAGGCGCGGATGGTCTCCGCGGTCTGCGGTGGCGTTCGCGTCGCGTCGCTGTACGTGCCCAATGGCCGCGAGGTGGGCTCGGCCTTCTTCGAGGGCAAGCTGCGCTGGTTCGAGCGCCTCTCGCGCTGGCTCGAGGAGACCCAGTCGCCCGACGCGCCGGTGGTCCTCGCCGGCGACTACAACGTCACGCCGGCCGACATCGACGTGTGGAGCCCGGCTCGGACCCACGGCGGGACGCATGTCTCCGAGCCGGAGCGCGCGGCGCTGGCGCGGCTCCGGGAGTGGGGTCTCGTGGACGCGTACCGCGCCGGCCATCCCGAAGGCGGGCGCTACTCCTGGTGGGACTACCGGGCTGGCATGTTCCACCGCAACGAGGGCCTGCGGATCGACCTGATCTACGCGACGGCGCCGGTGGCCGCCCGCGTGGTCTGGGCCGAGATCGATCGCGAGGCCCGCAAGGGGCCGCCCACCCCGTCGGACCACACGCCGGTCGTGATGGACCTCGACGAGCCGGGCACGCCGTTCGATGCCGGCTGGACCGGTGCCATCGAACGGATCAGCGCGCGGACGAAGCCGCGCCCCTGACGTCACCCGGCGGCCGCAGCCGCCGACCACCTTCGGCCCGGCAGCCGATCTGCCGCCGGCCCGCCCGAACAAGACACCACCAGGAGGTTCCAATGGCCGATCCCCGTCCCCGCTCCCGGCGCACGCTCCTGCTGGGCGCCGCCGGCGGTGCCGCCGCGGCCGTTGCCGGCACCGCCTTCGGCGGGCAGGCCGCGTTGGCCGCGGGGGTGCCGCTGCTGATCGAGCAGGACAACGCAACGGGCGCGATGACCTCCGTCACCGGCTCCATCGGCATGGGCACCGTGTTCGCCGTCACGAACACGGTGGCCTCCGGATACGCCCAGGGGATGGCGGGCTCGGCCAGCCTCGGCATCGGCGTCCGGGGCGACACCGATGCCGGCGTCGGGGTCCACGGCAGTGCCCTCGGTGCCGGCACCGGTGTCCGGGGTGTCGCGTCCGAGACCGGGACCGGCGTCTACGGGATCGGCGGGACGGCGGTCCTCGGCGATGGAGGCGCGACGGGCATCGGCCTGCAAGGCGCCTCGGTCTCCGGGTATGGCCTCCACGTCACCGGCAAGGTCAAGCTCGCCAACCGCAGCGGGCGGCTCCCGGTCGCCCAGGGCAAGACCAGCATCACCAAGTCCGTGAGCGGCGTCACGAGCAGCAACATCGTGATCGCGGTGCTGCAGACCGCCGAGACCGGCACCTGGGTGCGGGCCGCCGTCGCCGGCGCCGGCAGGTTCACCGTCTACTTCAACAAGGCCCTGCCGTCCTCCTCGGTGGTCGGCTGGATCATCCTGGGCTAGGAACCGGCGATCACGCCGGGCACGGCGAGACGCGACCGCCCGGCTGGGCCCCGCGCAAGCCCCGCGAGGGCGCCCCCACCCAGCACTGCCGGCCCGGGACGCCCGAGCCTGCCCAAGCCCGGAGTCACCGCCGCAGGCCGGGCGGTGTTCTCACC
>JBAXFC010000479.1:0-3234 GCA_037140135.1 Chloroflexota bacterium | reverse complement strand
GGCGTGAAGCCGGTCCGTGTTCCCGCGGGCGAGGCGGCCCTGCTCGGTGCCGATGCCTCCGACTTCGACCCCGCCATCCTCGAGGCCGTCGGTCAGGCGGCGGCGGAGGCCTCGGATGCCGTGGCCGATGCCAACGGGTCCGCGGACTACAAGGCAGCCCTCGTCGGCGTGCTCGTGGGTCGCAGCGTGCAGGCGACCGCGCAGGCGCTGCTGCCGCAGGCATGACGCCGGGCTCTTCGGCTCGCAAGCGCACCGGCCGACTGTCGCGGACGGGGCTCGCAGCAGGCGTCGTCGCGGCCGCCGCGGCGCTCCTGGTCTTCGCGGCGGGCATCCTGGTCGCCCCGATCCGCGAGACCTACGCCGCATCGATCACGCCCGAAGTTGGCGCCGAGACCGTGTACGCGGCCATGGAGCGTGGCCTGGCGGCCGTTCATCCGCTGATCCTCGAGGCACACGTGGAGCCCGGACCTGCTGCCGCGCCGCAGGAGCTCGGGCACAAGGCGACCGTCACGTTCACGATGCTGGGGATCCCGGGCCCGACCACGGTCAAGCTGTTCGCGGACGTGGGGGCACACTGGGGCGGGGTCACGGACCGCGGAGCAGGGGAGCTGGGGCTCTGGTCGCTCGTCGCTCCGCTGCTCGTGGCGGGAGCGATCCTCCTGGGCTGGAGGATCCTCGGCCGGCGCGGCTGACCGGCCGGCCGAGGAGGTTGGCGCCTAGGGGTTGAGAAGCACCTTGGTGGCCTCTCGGGCGTCGAACAGGCGGTAGGCCTCGGCGGCCTCCGCGAGCGGGAACCGGTGGGAGATCGCGGGGCGCGGGTCCAGCTCGCCGGTGCCGAGGAACGCCAGCAGGCGGTCCCGGTCGTTGAACGGATCGCCCCACGACACGCGCAGGGTCATCTCGCGCTCGAACATGAGCGCGTTGTTGAGCGGGAAGTCCGAGTCGAAGTGGGCGCCCACGACCGAGACGGTGCCCCGGCCTCGGACGAAGGTGAGGGCCGCCTGGAGCGCTCCGGCGGAACCGGCGGCCTCGATGACCCCATCGGCCCCCAAGCCGTCCGTGGCGGCGTCGATGGCCGCCTTGGCGTCTTCGGGGCCCACGGCCTGGGCGCCGAACTGCACCGCAAGGGCGCGCCGGCTGGCGATCCCATCGACGGCGATCACCGTCCGGGCGATCCGGGAGGCGAACAGGACGGCCATCAGGCCGACCGTGCCGCAGCCCACGACGACCGCGATGTCGCCGATCGCGAGATCGGCCCGCTTCACGGCGTTGTACCCGGTGGGCAGCATGTCGGCGATGAAGACCGCGAGGTCGTCCGGGACGCCGTCCGGGATCGTCCGCAGGCAGCGGTCCGCACCGGGGACGCGGACGAGCTCCGCCTGGCCGCCGTCGAGGCGCTTGTACACGCCGGAGTAGCCGAACAGCGCCCGCTCGAGGCACTGCGAGGGCCGGCCGGCGCGGCAGTGCGGGCAGAGCCCGCAGGAGATGGTGCTCGTCGAGACGACCCGGTCGCCCGGACGCACCGACGCCACCGCCGATCCCACCGATTCCACGACGCCCACGAACTCGTGGCCCAGCACGGTGCCGTTCTCGAAGCCCGGCGTGTGCCCGTGGAAGGGGAAGAGGTCGGCACCGCAGATCGCGGTGGTGGTCACGCGGACGACCGCGTCACCCGGATCGACGACCCGGGCGTCGGGAACCTCCATGACCTGGAGGTCGCCGACGCCGGCGAGGACGACTGCCTTCATGCGGCCTGCTCCACTTCGATGAGGAAGCCGTCCGGGTCCCTGGCGAAGAACCGGCAGCCGCCCCAGGGCGGCGAGTACGGCTCGGACGCGAAGGGGACGCCGGCGGCGGCGAGTTCGGCATGGACCGCCATGGCGTCATCCACGTCGAGGACGAGCGCCGCGCCGACCTTGGACGGGTCGGCGGGGACGGTCATCACGTACCCCGCGAGGTCCGACGCCGGGTGCCCCTGCTCCGCGAGCGAGAGGCGGACCCCGTCGAGGACGAGGATCGCGTAGGCCGGGGCGTCGAAGAGCGCCTCGACGGCGAAGCCGAAGGAGCCGGTGTAGAAGGCGACGGAGCGGGAGACATCCTCGACGGCGAGGATCGTCCCGATCCGCTTGACCGAAAAGGCCATCGGTCGGCGCCTAGCTGCGCGTGTGGCCGCCGTCGGCCACCAGCAGCTGCCCGGTGATCCAGCCCGCCTCTTCCGATGCGAGGAACGCGACGGCCGGGGCGATGTCCTCGGGCTGCCCACGGCGCGGCAGCGACTGGAGCATCTGGACGAAGTCGAACGAGTCGGCGAACTTGCCATTGAGCACGGTTGCGGTCTCGGTCAGGCCGGGCGCGACGCCGTTGACGGTGATCCCGTACTTGCCCAGCTCGGTCGCGAGGACGCGCGTGAAGCCGAAGACGCCGCCCTTGGACGCCGCGTAATGGGCGAGGTTGGGGGTGCCGGCGAGGATGACGTTGGAGCAGATGTTGACGATCCGCCCGTAGCCTTCCTTGCGCATGGCGTCCGAGACGTGGCGGACGGTGAGGAAGACGCCGTCGAGGTTGACGGCCATGATCCGGCGCCACTCGACGAAGTCGATGTCGTCCCACTCCATGTAGGGGACGATCGCCGCGTCGTTGACGAGGACGTCGATCCTGCCGTGCGCGGCGACGACCGCGGCGACGAGCGCCTTGACCGAATCCTCGTTGGCGACGTCGGTCTGGACGCTGCTCGCGTTGGGGACCGCGGCTGCGACCGCGGCCGCCGCTTCGCCGTTGATGTCGGCGATCACGACCGTCGCGCCTTCCGCGGACAGCTTCTCGACGATGGCGCGGCCGATGCCGTGCGCGCCACCGGTGACGATGGCGACCCGACCTTCGAGCTTCATGGGTTGCTCCCTCCTGGGGTTCGCGCGGTCAGCGCGGGCGAATTCGGCTGTGAGCTGGCTGCGGGGCGCTCAGGCGCCGTAGAACTCCGGTGCGTGCTTCCACGAGTTCCAGGGCTCCATGTCGTGCGAGACGAAGATCTCCGCCTCGTTCTCCTTGGCGACCTGCTTGATCCGCTTGAGCGCGCTGATCGACTCGGTCGGGTCGAGGTGGAAGCCGCCGATGATCATCCGCTCGAGGGTCTCGTTGGTGTAGGCGGCGTCGCCGGCGAAGATCATCGCCTCGCGCCCTTCCGGCTCCGCAAGGAGCGAGTAGTGGGCGATCGTGTGGCCCGGCGCGTCCGTCGCC
>JBAXFC010000478.1:0-3248 GCA_037140135.1 Chloroflexota bacterium | reverse complement strand
GAACAGCGGCTCCGAGTAGACCATCGAGAAGGCGAAGGCCGGAGGCGCGAAGGCCAGGAGGGCGAGGCCGCGATCGGCGGCCCGGTTGCCCAGCCGGTCGGCGAGCACTCGCCAGATGAGGATTGCGGCGAGCACGAACAGCAGGTTGGCGGCGATCGCCGCAGCCATTGGGGCGCCGAGGCCGAGGCCGGATCCCACCCCGGCCGCGAGGCGGATCGTCATCGGCCATCCCGGCAGGAACGCGAAGTCGTGGTAGCCGATCCCGAGCGCCGTGTTCACATGAACCGGCGCCGCGTGGTAGCCCTTCTCCGCGACCTCGAGATACCACCATCCGTCCCAGAGCGCCATCGGGTTCCACGTGTGCGGGTGGCGCATCCGGCCGAGCACGAGCAGCAGGGCGAGCGAGAAGACGCGCGAGGCGACCGCCACCAGCGTCGGGCGGACAGCCCAGCCGAGCCGGTCGCGGAGCCACGAGCCGCTGCGCCGCCCGATCCCCATCGATGCCCACCTCCAGCCGGCCTTGGTGGCCCTGTCGGACCGTCCGCGATGATACGGGGCAGGCGGGCCCCTCCGGCCGCTACGATCGCGTGCATGACCTTCGACCTCGTGCTCCGTGGCGGCCTCCTGATCGACGGCACCGGCTCGCCCGGGCGCCACGCGGACATCGGCGTGACCGGCGACCGGATCACGGCGATCGGCGACCTCTCGGGCCTCATCGGCGGCGAGACCGCCGATGTCATGGATCTGCGCGGCCTCGTCGTCGCCCCCGGCTTCGTGGACCCCCACGCCCACTCCGACGCGACGGTGCTCGTGGACGGGACCCTGGCCTCCCACCTGCGCCAGGGCTACACGACCCAGCTCGCGGGCAACTGCGGATCCACGCTCGCACCGCTCACGCCGCCCGCGCGGGCGCTGCTGGACCCGGATCTGCGCACCCGTGGCCTCGACCCGGGCTGGACCACCTTCGCCGGGTACCTCGACGCCGTGGAGGCGATGCCGCTGGGCGCCAACATCGCGTTCCTGGTGGGGCAGGGGACCGTGCGCAGTGCCGTGCTCGGGCCGGATGACCGGGTCCCGGACCACGCGGAGCTGGCGGCGATGGTGGGGTTCGTCGAGGAGGCGATGGAGGCGGGCGCGATCGGCATCTCGACGGGCCTGATCTACCCGCCCGGGATCCACGCCCTGCCCGACGAGATCGCTGCCCTCGTGGCCGCGTCCTTCCGGGCGGGCGGTCTGTACGCCACCCACATGCGCAACGAGGCGGAGCTGGTCGCGGACGCCATCGACGAGGCCATCACGACGGCTCGGGCGGCGGAGCGCCTCGCCGGGGCCCCGGCGAGGCTCCAGGTCTCCCACCTCAAGGTGGCCGCCACGGAGCACTTCGGGACCGGTGGCGCCCTGGTGGCGCAGATCGAGCGGGCGCGTGCCGGCGGGCTGGACGTTGCCGCCGACCAGTACCCCTACACGGCGGCCCACACCACGCTGGCCACCGTGCTGCCGCCGGACGTGCTCGCCCTCGACCTCGACGAGGCGGTCCGCGTCCTGCGCGATCCGGCCGGCCGGCGCCGGATCCTCGCGGCCCAGGCCGCGGGCGGCGGGACCTGGGAGAACGCGGCGGCGGACCCGGGCTGGAGCGGGATCGTGATCGCCTTCTCCGCGACGCGTCCGGCGTGGAGCGGCCGCTCCCTGGCCGAGATCGCCGGCACCGAGGGCGGCGACCCGGCGGAGCTCGCGCTCGACGTGCTTGCCGACGAGCGCCTGGCGGTGGACATCGTGCTCCACTGCATGGACGAGCGCGACGTGGAGACGATCATGGCCGTCCCCTGGATCGCTGTCTGCACCGATGCCGAGGCCCGGCGGCCGGACCACCCGATCCTCGGGCGCGGGCATCCACATCCGAGGGCGTACGGCAGCGCGCCGCGGGTGCTGGGCCGATATGTGCGCGAGCGGGGCGTGCTGCCGATCGAGGCGGCCGTGGCCAAGCTCTCCGGCGTGCCGGCCGCGCGACTGGGGCTTCGGGACCGAGGTCTCGTGCGGGAGGGCTGGGCAGCCGATCTCGTGGTCTTCGACCCGCTGACCGTGATCGACCTGGCGACCTTCGCGGAGCCCGCCCGATACCCGGACGGGATCCGGCACGTGATCGTCAACGGCGCCCCTGCCGTTCGCGACGGCATCGAGACCGGCGCCCGGCCAGGTCGCGTGCTCCGGCGCGGCCAGTAGGGCCGGGCGCGACGTGCTGGGCCTTCGAGGCGCGCTCCTCTCGGGTCGGGCTCCGGGCAGCGTGACGCGCGCCGCCGCCGGCGCCGCCGCGGTGGAGACGGCCGCCATCGCCCGGTTCCCCGGCGGCGACATCCCGTACACGCTCCGTCGCTCGCCTCGGGCGACCCGGCTGCGCCTCACCGTGCACCCGGAGCGCGGCGTCGTGGTGACGGTCCCGGCGCGGCGAGGGGTCACCGCCCCGGAGCGCCAGGCCGCCGCCTTCATCGCGGAACGCGAGCCGTGGATCCGCCGCCACCTCGAGCGCCAGGCCGCCGTGACCGCCCGCCTCGACGACCGCCCCTCGCTCGACGACGGCCGCATGGTCGCCTACCGCGGTGAGCCCCACCGGGTGCGGGTCGTGCCGGCCCCGCGCGGCGTCCGATCCAGCCGCGTCTCGCGCGTTGGCGGGGACGATGGCGATGAGCTCCTCGTCGAGCGCACGACCCGCGACGCGCGCCCGACATCGGCCATCCTCGAATCCTGGTTCCGCGACCGGGCGCGCCCCCTCCTCGAGGATGCCGCGGCACGTCACGCCGCCTCCCTGGGCGTCCGGTACGCGACCATCACGATCCGCGACACCACCAGCCGCTGGGGGAGCTGCTCGCGCCGCGGGGCGCTCTCGTTCTCGTGGCGGCTCGTGCTCGCGCCGCCGGCCGCGCTGGATGCCGTGGCTGCCCACGAGGTCTGCCACCTGCGGATCTTCGGCCACGGGCCGCGGTTCTGGACACTCCTCGGGACGCTGGTGCCCGACCCGCTGGGCCAGCGCCGATGGCTCCGCCGCCACGCCGCGGAGCTGCACGCCGCCCTCACCTGAGCGGGTTCCCGCGCCCTCGGGGCGGCCGGCCGCGGCCGGTCGTCACAGCTTCGTAACCGCCGCCGGTCGAGGGAACCAAACCGTCAGGGTTGATCGTCACAGGCGTGCCCGGGGGTCGGGATCCACTGCCCGGATCCACTGCCCGGATCCACCCGACGGCCCCTCGCTCCAGCTC
>JBAXFC010000477.1:0-3254 GCA_037140135.1 Chloroflexota bacterium | reverse complement strand
GTTCGTCGAGCTGCCGGCCGTCGGCCGCTCGCTGGAGCAGCACACGACCTTCGGCGTCGTGGAGTCGGTGAAGGCCGTGAGCGACCTGTTCGCCCCGCTGTCCGGCGAGGTCACCGCGACCAACGACGCGCTTGGCGGCCAGGCGGAGCTCGTCAACAGCGATCCGTACGGCGAGGGCTGGATGCTGCGCATCCGGCTTGCCGACGCGGGCCAGCTGGGCGAGCTGCTCGACGCGGCCGCCTACGAGCAGCTCGTCGCCAGGGGCTGACCGATGCCCTACGGCCCGCACGCGGCCGACGACCGGGCGCGGATGCTCGAGACGATCGGCATCCCCTCGGTCGACGAGCTGTTCACCGACATCCCCGAGGCGCTGCGGGCCGGAGCCCTGGCCCTCGACGGGCCGGAGCCCGAGCTGGAGCTCGCGGCCCGCCTGACCGCCATGGCCGGCCGCAACCGGACCGACCTCGCCTCGTTCCTCGGCGCCGGCGCCTACCGCCACTGGTCGCCCCCGGCGGTGGACCAGCTGCTCCTGCGCGGCGAGTGGTACACGGCGTACACCCCGTACCAGCCCGAGGTCAGCCAGGGCACGCTCCAGGCGATCTACGAGTACCAGAGCCTGCTGGCCGAGCTCACGGCGCTCGACGTCGTCTCCGCGTCGCACTACGACGGCGGGGCCGCGACGGCCGAGGCCGCGCTCATGACCTGCCGGGCCACCCGTCGCGAGCGGATCCTCGTCTCACGCGCGGTCCACCCGCACTATCGCCAGACGCTCGAGACCTACGCGGAGGGCGCGGGCCTCGAGGCCGTGGAGATCCCGCTGGTCGCCGACGGCCCCCTGGCAGGCACCACGGACCTTGCCGCGCTGGCCGCCCTGCTCATGGATGGCACCCCGGTCGCCGGCGTCGTCGCCGCCCAGCCCAACGTCCTGGGCCTGCTCGAGGAGATGCCGGAGATCGGCCGCCTCGCGCACGCCGCCGGGGCGCAGTTCGTGGCGGTCATCGAGCCCGTCTCGCTCGCGGTGCTCGCCCCTCCCGGCGAGTACGGCGCGGACATCGCGGCAGGCGAGGGCCAGCCGCTGGGCATCCCGCTCCAGTACGGCGGTCCGTATCTGGGCATCGTCGCCTGCGCCGATCCGCTCGTCCGCCAGATCCCCGGCCGCCTCGTGGGCATGACCGCGGACCTCGACGGCAAGCGCGCCTTCGTGATGACCATGCGGGCCCGCGAGCAGGACATCCGCCGCGAGAAGGCCGCCTCGAACATCTGCACCAACCAGGCGCTGCTCGCGCTTGCCGCCTCGATCTACGTGTCGTCCATCGGGCCCCACGGCCTGCGCGACGTCGCGGCGCTCGGCGCCGCCCGGGCAGCGGACCTCGAGACGGCCCTCGCCGCCGCCGGCGCACCGCGCCTGCACGCGGGTGCCTATCTCAACGAGTTCGCCGTCCGCGTCCCCGATGCCCGTGGCGTCCACGCCCGGCTCCTCGAGCGTGGCGTCCTTGCCGGCATTCCCACGGCCGACCTGCTGCCGGATGAGCCGGCCCTCGCGGACGGCCTCCTCGTGTGCGCGACCGAGGTGACCACCCCGGCCGAGATCGCCCTGTTCGCGGACGCGCTCCGCGCCGAGCTGGCCGGAGGTGCCGCATGAGCGTCGTCGGCGAGCGGCTCCAGCCCACCATCTTCGAGCTGTCGCGGCCCGGCCGCGGCGGCGGCAAGATCCCGCACCCGCCCGCGGACGCCCTCGACCGGATCCCGGCCGCGGCGCGTCGAGCCAACCCCGCCGCCCTGCCGGAGCTGGCGGAGCCGGAGGTCGTGCGGCACTACGTCAACCTGAGCCAGCTCAACTACGCGGTGGACACGGGCTTCTACCCGCTCGGCTCGTGCACGATGAAGTGGAACCCCAAGATCAACGAGTGGGCCGCGCGCCTGCCGGGGTTCGCGGGCCTCCACCCGCTCGCCCCCGACGCCGTCAGCCAGGGCACGCTCCAGCTGCTCTGGGAGCTGGAGGGCCTGCTGGCCGAGATCAGCGGCATGACCGCCGTCACGCTCCAGCCCGCGGCCGGTGCCCACGGCGAGCTGACCGGGCTCCTGATGATCCGCGCCTACCACCGCAACCGCGGCGACCTGGCCCGGACCGAGGTGCTGGTCCCGGACTCCAGCCACGGCACCAACCCGGCGACGGCCACGATGGCCGGCTTCAAGACGATCACGATCCCGTCGGCGCCCGACGGCGGCGTGGACATCGAGGCCTTCAAGGCGGCCCTCGGGCCGTCCACGGCCGGGATCATGATCACCAACCCGTCCACGCTGGGCCTGTTCGAGGCCCGCATCGGCGAGCTGCTCGAGGCGACCCACGCCGTGGGTGCGCTGGCCTACATGGACGGCGCCAACCTCAATGCCATCCTCGGGCGGTTCCGCCCGGGCGCGGCCGGCTTCGACGTCATGCACTTCAACGTGCACAAGACGTTCAGCACGCCGCACGGCGGCGGCGGCCCGGGTGCGGGTCCCGTCGGCGTCGGCCCCAGCCTGGAGCCGTTCCTGCCCTCGCCGCAGGTCATCCGCGAGGAGGACGGCTCGTTCCGCCTCGAGCGGGCGGGGGAGCGGCCCACCAGCATCGGCCGGGTCCGGAGCTTCTTCGGCAGCACCGGGATCCTCGTGCGCGCGTACGCGTACATCCGCGCCCACGGTGCCTCCGGCCTGTGCGAGGTCACCGACGACGCGGTGCTCGCGGCGAACTATCTCAAGGCCCGCCTCAGCGAGGCGTACGTCGTCCCGTTCGAGCGAGCGTGCAAGCACGAGTTCGTGGCCTCGGCCTCGGACATCAAGCACCGCACGGGCGTCCGGACCCTGGACATCGCCAAGCGGCTGATCGACAAGGGGTATCACCCGCCCACGATCTACTTCCCGCTGACCGTGGACGAGGGGATGCTCATCGAGCCCACCGAGACCGAATCGCTCGAGACGCTGGACGCCTTCGCGGACGCGCTGATTGCGCTGTTGCCGGTGTGGCGGCTCAGCTCCCCCGGAAAAGGGTGGAATGCGGCGGTGGCCGATCACGACTGGCATGCCGGCTGGCTGGAAACGTCGCTCGTGATGCACCTGGCGCCCGAACGGGTGCGGCTAGACCAGCTCGAGCTGGATGCCGAGCCGCTCCAGACACAACTGCGCGAGCATCCGGACAACTATCAGCAGGCCGAGAAGATTGTCGATGATCCCTTCGTGCTGGCGCGCTTGAGCCAGCGGCCGGACTTGCGCGTCGG
>JBAXFC010000476.1:0-3266 GCA_037140135.1 Chloroflexota bacterium | reverse complement strand
CTCCTCCGGCCGATCCTGAAGCAGACCGTCGCGTACCGGTATCTCCGGGGACGCGAGACGGTCACGTCCGGGACCGGCTGGGTGGAGCGGATCGTCGCCGACGAGCCCCAGGTGTCGACGTTCTTCACGCCGATCGCCATCACGATCAACGTGGACTCCTTCGAGCACCTCGAGTTCGAGACGAGGCCCGACCAGCTGGTCGTCTACACCCTGGTCCAGGGTGACGAGCGGGTGGTCATCGAGTTCGTGCCCGGAAGCGCCGAAAACGGGGAGGGACCGGCGGCGCCACGGCAGCTCGAGCTCGGGATGGACAGCTTCGTCCAGATGGAGCTGCTCGGCCTGGAGGGGACCGAGGAGTAGGGGAACGCGGACACAGCACCCGCGGGACGTCCCCGCGGGACCGGCGAGGAGGCCGGAAACCAGCGAGGGAGGCACCGAAAGAGCCGCATGAGCGCTATCGCTCAGTACTTCAAGTTCACCGAGCGTGGAACGACGCTCGGGACCGAGGTCCGCGCGGGCCTGACCACGTTCATGGTCATGGCCTACATCATCTTCCTGAACCCTGCCATCCTCATGGGCGGGTTCGAGAAGGCGGGCAACCCGGCATTCACCGCCGTCGCCCTGTCCGCAGGCACCGCCCTCATCGCGGGCGTGATGACCATCGCGATGGGCGTCATCGGCAACTATCCGCTCGCCCTGGCCGCCGGCCTCGGCATCAACGGGATCGTGGCCTTCGGGCTCGTCGCGGGCGGCGGCCTGACGCCGCAGGCCGCGATGGGTGTGATCCTCCTCGAGGGCATCCTCGTCACCGTGCTCGTCCTCGTGGGCTTCCGCGAGGCCGTCATGAACGCCGTCCCGCTCAGCCTCAAGAAGGCGATCGGCGTCGGCATCGGCCTGTTCATCCTGTTCATCGGCTTCGCCAACGGCGGGTTCGTGATCGGCAACGCCCCGGCGACCGTGACCACCTTCCACCTGCCGACCGCGCCCCAGGACTTCGTGTTCTGGATCGGTCTGATCGTGACCGTCGTCCTGTGGGTGCTCCGCATCCGGGCCGCGCTCGTGATCAGCATCCTGGTCACCACCGTGGTCGCGCTGGTCGCCGGCGTCGCCAAGCTGCCCGACACCCTCGTCCTGACCCCGTCGTTCTCGACGCTGGGCCAGGTCGATCCGTTCGGCATCTTCGCGAAGTTCACCCCGCTCGCGGCGATCCTCACGATCTTCGCGATCATGCTGACCGACTTCTTCGACACGATGGGCACGGTCACCGGCGTCGCCGCCGAGGCCGGGCTTGCGAACGAGGACGGCTCCGTCCCGGACGTCGGCAAGGTGCTGCTCGTGGACTCGGTCGCCGCTGCGGTCGGTGGTCTCGCGGGCGTCAGCTCCAACACCACGTACATCGAGTCCGCCGCAGGCGTGGCCGAGGGTGGCAAGACCGGCTTCGCGTCGGTCGTCACCGGCGTCCTGTTCCTGGTCGCGATCTTCCTCTCGCCGATCGCCGGCATCATCCCGGGCGTCGCCACGGCGCCGGCCCTGGTCCTGGTGGGCTACCTGATGTTCACCCAGGTCAAGGGCATCGACGTCACCAACGTCGAGGACGGCATCCCGGCCCTGCTCACGATGATCCTCATGCCGCTGACCTACGACATCACGGTCGGCATCGGCGCAGGGTTCATCTCCTGGGTCGTGATCAAGATCGCCAAGGGCAAGATCAAGGACGTCCATCCGCTGATGTGGATCGTCTGCATCGGCTTCCTGGTCTTCTTCCTGCAGAACTGGCTCCTCGCGATCACGACGCCCGCCGCCGGCTGACCGGTATCGGGTCTCGCACGCCAGGAACCGGCGGCCTTCGGGCCGCCGGTTCCTCGTTTGGAGGGGCTACCATCTACGGGATGTTCCACCGGACCGAGCTGCCCAACGGGCCGCGAGTGATCTCCGCCCGCCTGCCGGGCTCCCGTTCCGTCTCCGTTGCCGCCTACGTGCTGGCCGGGTCGCGGCTCGAAGGCCCGGGCGAGGCGGGCGTTGCCCACTTCATGGAGCACCTCACCTTCAAGGGCACGGCGGCGTATCCCACGAGCCGGGCGATCTCCGAGGCGATCGAGGGTGTCGGCGGCTCGGCCAACGCGGCCACGGACCGCGAATCCACGGTCTACTGGGCGCGCGTGCCGCGCCGCGAGGCCGCCACCGCCCTCCGCGTGCTGGGCGAGCTGGTCACGAGGCCCACGCTTGCCGATGCCGACATCGACCAGGAGCGCACCGTGATCGTGGAGGAGATCCGCTCCTACCTCGACGATCCGTCCGAGTACTGCCAGATGCTGATGCAGCAGGCGCTGTTCGGAGACGGGTCGCTGGGGCGCGAGATCTGCGGCGACGAGGACGGCATCCGGGGGCTGCCGGCGCAGGCGATCCGAGACTTCTGGAGCGCCCGCTACCGGGCCGCGAACACGGTGGTGGCGGTCGCGGGCGACATCGAGCATGACGAGGTCATGGCCCGTGTGGCGGCGGCGTTCGGGTCGGAGGAGCGCGTCCCGCAGTCCGTGGAGCCGGCCCCCTCGCTCCCCGCGGGCCCGCGCTACCTGCCCGGCAAGCGCGACACCGCGCAGGCGCAGCTTGCGATCGGCGTGCCGGGCCTGCCGCGCGACCATCCCGATGCCTGGAACATGGCCGTCCTCAACGCGGTGCTCGGCGATGGGATGTCCAGCCGGCTCTTCCTGGGCGTGCGCGAGGAGAAGGGGCTGGCGTACGACGTGAGCTCCGGCATCGTGGAGTACGCCGACTGCGGCGCGCTCGAGGTGTCCGCGGGCGTTGACCCGGTGAACCTGCCGGCTGCCGTGGAGGCGATCCTCGCCGAGCTGTCGCGCATGACCGCCGACGTCGTCCCCGCCGAGGAGCTGGCCAAGGCCAAGGCGTACCTCTCGGGCGGCCTGGAGCTGCGGATGGACGATACCCGCCACCTGGCGTCGTGGGTCGGCGGGCAGGAGGCGATGCACGATCGCGTCTACACGCTCGACGAGGCGCTGGCGGCCGTGGAGGCCGTGCAGGCCCCGGACATCCAGCGGCTGGCCGCCTCGCTGTTCCACGACGACGCCCTCCGGATGGCGGCGGTGGCGCCGGCACGGCACCTGCGGGGCCTCGACAAGCACCTGCACCTGGCGCGATGACGGACGAGCCGCTCGACGATCTGCGGCTGCCGCTCGGCGTGGATGCGCCCGAGCCGGAGCTGGATGTGGCGCCGGCGCCCGAGGTTTCCGCCATGGCCGGAACGGGTG
>JBAXFC010000475.1:0-3312 GCA_037140135.1 Chloroflexota bacterium | reverse complement strand
GCCCGCAGACGGCGCGCAGCCGCACCCCGTGGACACGCCCGTTCGGCACGGCCCCCGTGCGCGCCCGCTGCCGGGCCCGCGCAGCCTCGATCCGCGCCCGCACCACGGCCGACGACGCGGGGATGGGACCGTCGAGGAGCACCACCGGCGGCACCCGGTCCACCGGCACCCACAGGTCGATCCGGTCCCGGAGCGGACCCGAGATCCGGCGGAGGTACCGCTCTGGAACGCCCGGCGGACACGAGCATGCTCGATCAGCCGATCCGTGCTGGCCGCAGGGGCACGGGTTCATCGCGGCGATGAAGGTGAAGCGGGCCGGGAAGACGGCCGCGCGACCTACCCGGACAACCGTGACCGAGCCCTCCTCAAGCGGCTGGCGCAGTGCTTCAAGCACGTCCCGGCCGAACTCCGGCAGCTCATCGCAGACCAGGACACCCTGGTCGGCCAGGCTCACCTCGCCGGGAGACAGCCGCGGGCCGCCGCCCACCATGCCGGCATAGCTGATGGTGTGGTGCGGAGCGCGGACCGGAGGGCGCCGAACCAGCTCCCGGACCGGAGTCTCGCTGGCCACCGACGCCACGACCGTCGCCGCCAGCGCGGCCTCGTCATCCAGGTCCGGGAGCAGGCCCTCGATCGCGCGGGTCAGCAGGGTCTTGCCCGCGCCCGGCGGCCCGACCAGGAGCAGGGCGTGCTCCCCTGCAAGCGCGATCTCGAGGGCGCGTCGCGCGAGCGCCTGACCCCGGATGTCCGACATGTCCACCGGGCGTTCCCCCTCCCCGGCCGCCGACGCCGCACGCGAGACGGGAGGATCCACCGGCCCGCCGGCACCGACCGTGTCGGCGCGTGGCAGCGGCACCGGCGGCGGGCGCCGCGTCCGGGGTGCCCGGAGCGCGGCTGCGGCCTGGGCGAGGTCCGCAACGGGCACGACGTCCAGGCCCCCCGCCAGGACGGCCTCCTCGTACCCGTCGGCAGGCACGAGGATCCGTCGCACACCGGACACGGCGAGCGCACGGCACATCGGCAGCAGGCCCGGGATCCGCCGGACCTCACCGCCCAGGCCCAGCTCCCCCACCAGGCCGACACGGCCCGGCGCAGCCCGCAGCTGCTCGGATCCGAGCAGGATGCCCACTGCGATCGCGAGGTCCAGGGACGCCCCGGCCTTGCGGATCTCCGCGGGGGCGAGGTTGACCGTGATCCGGCGTGGAGGATGGTGGAAGCCGGCATTGCGCAGGGCGCCGCGGACCCGCTCCCTCGCCTCCGACAGCGCCGCATCCGGCAGACCGACGATCGTGAACCCAGGCAATCCCGGGGCGACGTCCACTTCGACGCGGACGATGCGGCCGGCGATCCCGTGAAGCGTTGCGGAGAGCAGTGAGGCAAGCACGAGCGGCACGGTAGACCGCGCCACTCACCGCCGGCTTATGCGGCCACGGGGCCGCGGGCGGCTAGCGGCCGGAGTTGGAAGCGAGCAGCCCCGTGGTCTGGCCGGTCGCCTTGTCAACCCCGCGGGCGAACTCCATCACCGACCGCCCGAGCACCGAGTCCGCCTTGTCCGACATGAACGGAGCTCCGCTGTTGAGCGACGAGATCGCGCCCCGGTACTCGTTCACGATCTGGAACTCGATGGGACGCCGAAGGGCGCCCTCGGCGCTCTTCACGTTGATCCCGGTGAAGGCGTTGGACCGGTTGAGGACGAGCTTGAGCTTGCTGGCCTCGTACCCCAGGTGGCCGATCGTCTCGAGCAGCAGGCGCACGTTCTTGAGGCAGGACAGGTCCGCGGTCATCACCGCGAAGATCGTGTCCGCGATGTCGAGGACCATCAGGTTCCGGTCCTCGAGGCGCTTGTCGATGTCCACGATGATGTAGTCGTACATCGTGGCGAGCGCTTCGAGGATCTGGTGCAGGTGCGCTGCCGTCACGAGGTCCGCCGACTCCGGGGACGGCGGCGCCAGCAGCAGGTCCACGCCCGACTCGTGCGTCACGACGATGCTCCGCAGGAGCTCGCTGTCGATCGACGGGGCGTCCACGACGTCGACGATGCTCCGCTTGTCGAGGCCGAGGTCCAGGAAGACGCGGTGGTCGCCGAACTGGAGGTTCCCGTCCACCAGGCAGACGCGGCGCCCGAGGGACTTGAGCGCGATCGCGGCGTTGATGGCGATCGTCGTCGTGCCCACGCCGCCCTTGGCGCCGTAATACGCGTGGATGCGGCCCATGGGCGGCCTGGCCGCCAGCGAGTCCGCGGGGGCGAAGCGGGCAAGCAGGCTCTTCATGCGGGCGATCAGCTCGGCCGGATGGAACGGCTTGACCAGGTAGTCGTCAGCACCGGCGCGCAGCGCGCGCACCTTCTGCTGCACGTCGCGGTCCGTGGTGAGCATGATGATCGGGATGTGGTGCGCGCCGGCCTCGTCGGCCCGGATGCGCTGCGCCACCGTGTACCCGTCCATGACGCCCACGGTGACGTCGATCAGGATCAGCGATGGGGCGTCCTGCTGCCAGATCCGCAGCCCCTCGGCACCATCGGCCGCGAGCACGACCTCATACCCCTCCTGCTGAAGGGTTGACTGCAGCAATCGCTGGACACTTGCGTCGCTGTCAACGACGAGGACCTTCCCGGTCATCCGTTCTCCCGGCACACGATCGCCCCACCCGGATCCCCACCCGGGCGCAAGCGGTGGCCGAAGTATAGAGCGGGCCGCCCCGGATCCGGCCTACTCGCGACCGCGGCCGAAGGCGCCCCGGAGCAGCTCCGTCACGGCGGCCTCGTACGCGTCCGGGTCAGCGGCGTGGGCGCCCGCGTGGCCGGCGCCCGGGACGACCAGGTGGCGAGTCCCCTGGGGCGCGGCAGCCGCGAGCCGGCGGGCATCGCCGATCGGCACGGTCGTGTCCTGTTCACCGTGGACCAGGAGCAGCGGGACGTCCTCGAGCAGGCCGATGACGGCCAGCGGCTGGGTGTCGCGCGGATCGGCCCCCAGGCGTCGAGCCAGGCGGCCGAACGTGCGGTCCGCGATCCGGCGGCCGAACGGAAGGCGCATCCGGCTCGCGACGACCACCGCCAGCTCCGGCGGCACCGAATCCGCCACGACGGCGACCACCCGCGGCTGCGGAATGTCCACCTGGGCCGACGGCGCATCCGGATCGGCGTCGGCTGCGGCGAGTCGCCCGTCTCCGAGCACCGCGACCGCGGCGAGCGCCGTGATCCCGCCCATGGACGAGCCGAACAGGGCGACGCGCCGGATGCCCCGCTCGCCGAGGAACGCGAGCGCGCCCGCCACGTCCACGACCTTCGGGCTCCTCGAGGTCGAGGACGTGGCG
>JBAXFC010000474.1:0-3314 GCA_037140135.1 Chloroflexota bacterium | reverse complement strand
AGATGGTCGCCGAGAAGTACGAGGCGTTCTGGACGACCCTGATGCCCATCACGCACGCGGCATTTGAGAAGAACGGACGGGTTGCGCCGTAACGCAGTCCCTGGTCGGCGCCGGAATCTGACGGGATATCCCGTCCCGGTCGTGTTCGACCGTCGATCCCAGGTCAAACAGGCCGACACTTGCTGTGGGGGACGGCTCGGACGTTGGGGAGAGCATGGTCAGGAGCGGACGGGTGGCCGCCGTGACGTCGTGCGTCGTGCTGGCGCTGGCCGCGTGGATGCTGCCGGCCGGGGCTGCACCACTGGGCGTGTCGATCCCGATTCCGCCCGACACCGGCGACGTCATGGTCGTCAGTGCCGGTGATGCGAGCTACCCCATCGCCATCGCCGCGCTCCCAAGCGGCAACCTGGCATGGGTGGATGACCAATGGAACAAGGTCGGCATCCTCAACACGCAGACGCTGACCACCTCGACCGCATCGCTCTGGGACAAGGCCAAGCCGACCGACCTCGCCGTTGATGCCAGCGGGACCATCTGGGTCATCGGCCAAGACGGCCAGCTGGGCAAGGTCAGCGTGTCCAACGATGGGACCAGCCCGACCTCGGTCGATGTCGTGTTCAAGACCCCGTCCTTCGGATCCAACGGCGATGCGTCGCTCGCCGTGGCCACGAACGGCAAGGTGTTCTGGGCGGACCTCGACCACTCGTGCCTCTGGGCCTACAACCCGAGCGATGGCCGGCAGGAGCAGTTCAACGTCTCGAACATGCAGTCAGGAGTCATCGTCGCGACGATGATCAACCAGATCATGGTGCCCACGAACAACGTGGTGAACCAGAACTACACGTGGAGCGTGGTCGACGCGGGCAACGGTTCCATCGCCACGAACGTCTGGGCGGGCGGCGTCTCGTCGTACGCGGTCGTGGGCAGGGACGGTCTCATGTGGACGGAGCAGCCCAACAACTACGGGACGACATGGAACGGCCAGCTGGCCTGGTTCAACCCGGTCACCCAGCAGTCGGGCTTCGTCAACGTGAACTTCGGTGCCACGCCGTCGTCGATGACGGTCGACCAGTACGGCCGAATCTGGTGGTTCGGCAACACGAACACCAGTCCCTACCTGCTTGAGTCGTTCGACCCGACCACCTCGAAACTGACCGACTACCCGTTCAGCCCCGCGTTCGCGGCGAGCACCTGGCACATGACCGCCGCGGCCGACGACGGACTATGGGTCGCTGGAGCGTATGCCGGTCGATTCATCGCCATGACCAGCCAAGAGGATCCACCTGTGGTCGCGTGCACGGCGAGCGGCACGGTGCCGGTCGGCGTCCCCGTCGACTGCAGCGCGGCCTTCGGCACCCAACCGACATCCATCACGGGCACCTGGCGCATCGACGGCCAGCCAGTGGCGACCCCCGGCGGGCAGCCACCGACGCCCACCCTTGCTGATTCAGGCAGCGAGCTGACCGCCGATCTCACTGTGACCCTTCCGGGTGTGCAGGTCACCCAGCAGGTCAGCATCGCGCCGACGACCATCCAGAAGACGGTTGTCACCGGCTACACCCCGACCAGTGGGCCCGCTGACGGTGGCATCCCCATCACGTTCGCGGGGTCCGGGTTCTATGCCGGACAGCAGCTGCTGATCAACGGGAACCTGGCGCAGCAGGTGGGCCAAGTGACCCCGACAGCGCTCACGGTGACGTTGCCGCCCAACGCTCCCCGCGGCCTCTTGCGCGCGAAGGCGACTCGGCCAGCCGTCGACACCTTCTACCTCGCGTACCCCGATGGCGAGCAGGACCAGATCGCCGGGCAGTTCGACTACTCCGACGCACAGCAGCCGTCGATCACGTCGATCTCGCCGGCCTCCGCGTCGGCCACCGGCGCCACGTCGTTCACCATCACGGGCACCGGCTTCGCGACGGGCGCCAACGTGGTCTTCACGTCCGGTGGCCAGTCAGCGCCCGCTGGCGACGTCACCGTGACCAGTCCGACGACGATCGCGGGCACCTCGCCGCCGACCTTGCCGGTGGGCGTCGCGGATGTGACGGTGCGCAATCCCGCCGGACTGTCGACGACCGATGCGGCCGCATTCACCCTGTACGGCCCGCCGAGTCCGGCGGCCATCACGCCCAGCATCGGCTCGGCCGCGGGCGGCGAGCCCGTCACGATCAACGGCTCCGGATTCCTGGCCGGGGCGCAGGTGTACTTCCACGACGTGCTGGCCACGAACGTGACGGTCAAGGCCGGCGGGACGATCACGGCAACGGCTCCGGCCGGAACAGCCGGCCAGAACGCGGAAGTCGTCGTGTCGAACGTCCCCGGCGGCGGCGCGACGGTGCCCGGTGGATTCGCCTACGTGACACGACCGACGGTGACCGACGTGACGCCCGCCCTGGGGCCGACGACGGGCGGGTCGATGGTCGTGATCGCGGGAACGGGCTTCGTGGACCCGGCGACCGTCCTGGTCTCGGCGAGCGGCACGTCGGCGCCCGCGACGGCGGTCAATGTCGTCTCGTCCAGCGAGATCCACTCGACCCTACCCGCGTTCGCGCCCGGCCCGGCCGATGTGAGCGTCACAACCGGCAATGGCACGGGCTCCTTGGCCAACGGCTTCCTGTACCAGGTGAATCCGACTCCGGCGGCGGCTCCGTCCGTGGTGTCCGTGAGTCCCAATGCTGGGTCGCCACAGGGCGGGACGTCCGTCACGGTGCTCGGCAGCGGATTCACCGACGACGAATGCGTCCTCGCGTTCGGCGGCGTGGCCGCGCAGGGCGAGCAGGTCGTGGCCTCCACGCGGATCACTGCCAGGACACCCGGAGGAGCGCCGGGCGCTGCGGATGTGACCGTGACCTGTCCGCAGTCGGGCACAGGCACGCTCTCCAACGGCTTCACTTTCGAAGGCTCGCCGCAGTTGACGCTCGTCGACCCGCTCGCCGGAGATGCGGCCGGCGGCACGCCCATCACGCTGACCGGCAGCGGCTTCGCCTCGACGGCCACGGTGACCGTCGGAGGGGCGGAGGCGACGTCGGTCGTCGTCCAGGACGCCGGGACCATCACCGCGGTGACGCCACCGGGAACTCCCGGCCTTGTGGATGTCACGGTCACGAACCCCGGGTATGAACCCAGCACTCTCTCCGACGGATACATCTACACCTCGTCACCGTCACCGTCACCGACGGCCAGTCCCACGCCATCGCCGACGGACAGTCCGTCGCCATCCCCGACGGCCAGTCCCACCGCGTCACCGACGGACAGTCCGTCGCCGTCCCCATCGCCGACGGGCAGTCCCACGGCGAGTCCCACGGCAACCCCCGCAC
>JBAXFC010000473.1:0-3322 GCA_037140135.1 Chloroflexota bacterium | reverse complement strand
CCACAGGAGGTGCTCCCGACGGTACGGCCGACCTTGATCCCACGGTGCGATGGGGGTTCTGGAGGGTGGAGGAGTCGATGGCAACGGACCAGGAGGCGGAGCTGCGGGCGGCGCTGGCTCAACGTCTCAAGCTCGTGAACAGCGATCCCAACTACGAAGGCGCAAACCCGACCCGGCAGGACCAGGTGATCCTGGCGGTGGTCGGTCTGCTCATCCCGGCACTCATGCTGGTCGGAGGGTGGGTGCTCTATGGCCACTGAGTCGTCCGCGGGCAACGCCGCGATCCACATGGCGGCGGAGGGCTCCTGGCCCATCGCGCCGGCAGAGCGCAACTGGGGTGTCGTCGGCCTGTTCGGCGTGACGCTCTCGGCCGGTATCGCGGCCTGGAGCTACGCGATCGGCGGCGCCGTCTCGTGGTATCTCACGGCCGGCCTGGGCACCATCGCGATGATCGCGGGCGCCCTCGTCGGCATGTACTTCACGACGGTCGCGGCGATGCCGGTGAGCGTCAAGTACGGCATCGACACGATTGCCGCCAGCAAGCCGATCTACGGCTTCCGCGGTTCCGCGTTCACGATCTTCGTGCAGTACGCCTCGATCATCGGGTGGAACTGCCTGCTGATCATCCTGCTGGGCAACGCCGCAGCCGAGGTCCTCGCCGCCGGCGGGATCATCGGCGAGGACATGAAGCACATCGTCCAGATCATCGTGTCGCTCGTGACCGTGGTCCTGGCGTTCTGGATGGTCCTCGGCGGTGCGGACTCGGTCCGCGACAACTCGATCTGGATCGCGGTCGCGGTCGCGGCCACGGGGATCATCGTGCTCGGCATGCTGATCGCCCAGACCGGCTGGGACAAGATCGCGGCCGGCGTGCCGGCGTACGACACCGGCGACCTGCACCTCAACTACACCCTCGGCTTCGAGATCCTCGTCGCCACCGTCCTCTCCTGGTGGCCGTACATGGGCGGCATCATGCGGATGGGCAAGAGCGTCAGCCAGGCGCTCTTCCCGGCGATGATCTGCCTGGGCCTCATCACCGGCGTCATCGGCCTCATCGGCCTCTACGCCAGCCTCGCCACCGGCGTGGCCGACCCGTCCGTCGCGTTCGTCCAGGTCACCGGCCTGTGGATGGGCATCGTGGCCGTGATCTTCATCGCGCTCGCCAACATCGGCACCGCCGTCGTGGGCGTCTACGCGACGATGATCGGCCTCAAGCAGGTCCCGGCGCTCCAGTTCCGGCTCTCCTGGAAGATCATGGCGGTCATCACGCTCGGCCCGGTCGCGGTCATCTGTGCCCTCTTCTCCGAGTGGTTCTCCGCCAACATCGTGACCTTCATGTACCTGCTCGGCGTCGTGTTCGCGCCGATCATCGGCATCCAGATCGTGGACTACTACCTGTTCCGCAAGCAGAAGCTCGACGTGCGCGCGCTCTACGACGACTCCAAGACGGGCACGTACCGCTTCTGGGGCGGCGTGAACTGGGTGGCCATCTTCGCCACCGCGTTCGGCATGCTCGTGTACTGGATCCTGCTGGACCCGGTCACATACGAGAACCGCCTGCTGATCGGCGACCTCAACGTCTTCAAGTACGTCAGCGCGTCGATCCCGTCGATCGTGCTGTCGGGCGCGGTGTACGCGCTGCTCACCAAGTTCGTGGTGATCCCCATGGGCAAGGGCGGCTACCGCTAGGTCTCCGCCAGCCCTTCCCGCCTCGACCCACCCCCCGGGGCGCCCCACGCGGGCGCCCCGGACACCTTCCCAATGGGAGCCCGTGAGCACCATGTCCTTCCCCGAGATCCACAAGAAGCTCCTCATCGGCGGCGAATGGGTCGAGTCCGAGAGCGGCGAGCGGTTCGAGGTCACGTCACCCGGCGACGGCAGCGTGATCGGCACCTGTGCCAAGGGCACGGCCAAGGACGTCCAGGCCGCCATCGCGTCGGCGATCGAGGGCCAGAAGGCGCTCGCGAAGATCTCCGTCAAGCGGCGCGCCGAGATGCTCCATGACGCGGCCCGGATCGCCGAGCGGCGCGCCGAGGAGGATTCCGTCCTGCTCTGCCGCGAGGTGGGCAAGACCATCCGCGAAGCGCGCGACGAGGTGATGGTCTACTCCAACCCGCACTACGGCGAGGCGGCCGAGGGCCTCAAGCGCCTGCGCGGCCTGACGCTCCCCTCCACGCAGGAGGACTCCAACAACAAGCGGATCATCGTCACCCATGAGCCGGTTGGCGTGGTGGGGATCATCTCGCCCTGGAACTGGCCCAACGACATCCCCAACATCTGTGCCAGCCACGGCCTCGCAGCCGGCAACTCGATCATCCTCAAGCCGGCCACCACCACGCCCTTCTCCGCGATCGCCGTGGCTGAGATCTACCAGGAGGCAGGCTTCCCGGCCGGCTCCGTCAGCGTGGTCTCCGGCCCCGGCGACGTCGTGGGCGAGGAGCTGGTGTCCAACCCGGGCACCAATGCCATCTCGTTCACCGGCGAGACCACGACGGGCGAGCGCCTCACCCGGATCGCCGGGATCAAGCGGCTGCTCCTCGAGCTGGGCGGCAACGGACCGCTCGTGGTCATGGACGACGCCGACCTCGACGCGGCCGTCGAGGCCACGATCACCGGCTGCTTCTATCTCGCCGGGCAGGTCTGCACCGCGTCCGAGCGGATCCTGGTCCACGCGGCGGTCCACGACCTCTACGTGGAGAAGCTGCTTGCCCGCACGAAGCAGGTCAGGATGGGCAACCCGCTCCTCGAGGACACGGACATGGGCCCGCTCAACAACTGGGCCAATGCCCGGAAGGTGCAGGCGCACCTCGACGACGCCCGTGCCCGCGGCGGCAGGTTCCTCATCGGCGGCGGCAGCAACGGCCTCTACTTCGAGCCCACCATCGTGGACGGCGTGACGTCCGACTTCCTGATGGCCCGCGACGAGACCTTCGGCCCGGTGGCGCCGATCATGACCTTCGGGTCGCTCGAGGAGGCGATCGAGATCGCCAACGAGACGCCGTACGGCCTCCAGGGCTCGGTCTTCACCCGGTCGCTCAAGAACGCCTTCGCCCTGGGCGAGGGGATCCGCTGCGGGACGGTCCATGTCAACGAGTCCAACAACTACTGGGACCAGCTGGCGCCGTTCGGCGGCATGAAGAAGTCCGGCCTGGGGCGCGAGCTCTCCGACTGGGCCTTCGCGGAGCTGACGGAGACCAAGCAGATCACCTTCGACCTCAGCAGGTCCTAGACGCCCGTTCGGCGGACCCCGGTCGCACGACCGGCCGGGGCCCGCACCCCGCACACGCCCGCGCTCACCCGTTCTCGCCAGCCCTCGCGTCCC
>JBAXFC010000472.1:0-3332 GCA_037140135.1 Chloroflexota bacterium | reverse complement strand
CCGCGGCGGCCGCGGAGAGTGTGCCCGCCGAGACGATCGTCGCCCCGGTGAACGACTGCGATCCCGACAGCCCGAGCGAGCCCGACAAGAGCCTCACCGCGCCCGAGCCGCTGATCGCGTTGGTGAAGGTGCCGCCGTAGGCGTCGGTGCGGTTGAAGCCGAGCGTGCCTCCCGCCGCGATCGTGATCGTGTTCGACAAGTCGGGCTCCATGGGCGGATCGAAGATCACCTCGTCCATCAAGGGCGCCCAGGCGTTCGTGGCGAAGATGGAATCGGCCGACTACCTGCGCTGGCTCCCGTTCGACAATGACATCTACCCCGGCGCCGAAGGCCTCAAGTCGGACATCGGCGAGGAGCTGATCAGCGAGATCGCCTCGACGTCCGCCGGCGGCGGGACCGCGCTCTACGACGCGGTGGCGCAGGCGTACGACGAGCTCACGAAGCTGCGCGCCACCAACGGGGATTCGATGCGGTATGGCATCGTGGTCCTCTCTGATGGGGCCGACACCAGCAGCATCACGAGCCTCTCGCAGCTCGAGACCAAGCTCGCTCCGGCCGAGAACGACCCGTTCGGGATCCAGATCCACACCATCGCGATCGGCGAGGACGCCGACCAGGGCGTGCTCCAGAAGATCGCCGCCGCTTCCAACGGGCGCTTCTGGGCCCCCAAGAGCGACGCCGACGTGGTGACGGTCTACAAGGACATCGCAGCCCACTACTAGGATCGCGCTGTCCGCGCGCAACGGAGACCTATGCCCAGCGGCTTCACGGCGCCGAACCCCGCGAACGTGTCGCGGTGCATCCTGTGCGACGCGGTGGACCTCGGGCACATCTGCCCATACGCGTCCGGTGCCCCGGTGCCGCCCATCGTCGCGGCCGCCGCAGCGTGGAGCGAGCGGTTCGCCATCTTCTCCGTCGTGGGTCTCGTGGGCTCCCTGATCAGCGCCTTCGTCCTGCCCCCGCTCCTCGGGTACATCCTGCCGTTCTCCGTCCTGTGTCTCGTGGCGGCCGGCGCGTTCTGGGCCATCCCCAGCCTGTACGCCCGCACGGCCCCGGCAGCTCCTGCAGCGGGCTCGCCGGAGGCGGAGGAGGATCCCCGGCTGGCCTTGCGCGCCGCGCTGGTGCGGGCCCGGGGCCACGTGTCACCCGCCCTCGCCGAGCGTCTCCGCCGCGTGCGGGCCACCATCGAGGCGGGGCTCGATCACGCCGACAAGTCCACCACCGGCGATCTCGACACCCACATCCTCCGCGAGTCGGCGCTCCACTACGTGCCCGAGGCCATCGACTACTACCTGGGTCTCCCGGCCAACGCGCCGCGCACCCTCGAGGGCCGCACGCCCGAGGAGGAGCTCGACTACCAGCTGGGCCTGATCGAGGCCCGCGTCCAGAAGGTGCTCGACGGCAAGACACGCGAGCTCGTGGACGACTTCGAGGCGCACGGGCGCTTCCTGCGCGAGCGGCTATCCTCGGGCACGGGATCGCTGGAGATCGCGAGCAGCGAGCCGGTCGAGAAGGAGCGAGAGCGCGCATGATCGTCACCACCCCCGATCGGGCCGCCACGGCCGGACCAGACGAACCGAACCCCGGAGGAGCTCCCCGATGACAGACTCGTCCCTCAACCTCGGAGCCCCGGTCGTGGCGGCCCCCACGGTCGCCGCCGCGCCGGCGGTCACGACCCTCGAGCTCGCCCCGCCGGAGCCCGTGGTCGCGGTGCCTGCGTCGCAGGCGAGCGAGATGGTGAAGCTCGACCCCGCGACGGTCGCACGTCTCGACACGATGGTGGAGTCCTACCTGACGGCGATCACCTCGCTGGACGTCCACGGCGGCGAGTTCGCCGCGAAGGTCAAGGACATCCAGAAGCTGGGTGACGCGGACGTCAAGGCGTCGGCCGGCGTCTCCAACCGCCTCCTCGACAAGCCGATGGCGGCGATGGCCAACGGCGGTCTGACCCAGGCCTCGGTGGTCTCGAGATCCCTGCTGGACCTGCGCAACACGGTGGAGGAGCTGGACCCGGGCAAGCAGGGAGACCTGCTGAGCCCGCGCAAGATCCTCGGGCTCATCCCGTTCGGCGACCGGCTCCGCGACTACTTCGACAAGTACCGCTCCAGCCAGAGCCACCTCGACGCGATCATCAAGGCCCTCTTCTCCGGCCAGGACGAGCTCGTCCGCGACAACGCCGCGATCGAGCAGGAGAAGGCCAACCTGTGGGCGGTCATGGGCCGCCTGCGCCAGTACATCTACCTCGGCCAGAAGCTGGACGCCGCCCTCGAGGCGCGGATCGCCCAGGTCGAGCTCACGGACCCCGACCGCGCCCGGGTGCTGCGCGAGGACATGCTGTTCTACGTGCGCCAGAAGGTGCAGGACCTGCTCGTCCAGCTCGCGGTCAGCGTCCAGGGCTACCTCGCGCTGGACGTCATCCGCAAGAACAACATCGAGCTGATCAAGGGCGTGGACCGCGCGACCACCACCACGGTCTCCGCCCTCCGGACCGCGGTGATCGTCGCCCAGGCGCTGGCGGACCAGAAGCTGGTCCTCGACCAGATCACCGCCCTCAACACCACCACCAGCAACCTGATCGAGAGCACCTCGCGCCTGCTGCGCGAGCAGTCGGGCAAGATCAACGAGCAGGCGGCGAGCGCGACGATCGACCTCGCCAAGCTCCAGGCCGCCTTCGCGAACATCTACGCCACGATGGACGAGATCGACACCTTCAAGCTGCGGGCCCTCGACAGCATGGCCAAGACGGTGGACGCGCTCTCGACCGAGGTCACCAAGTCCCAGGCGTATCTCGACCGGGTGCGCCAGTCCGAGAACAGCAATGCCCTCGGCGGGCCCGAGGTCCGGCTCTAGGACCCTGGGGTCGGGCGGCCCGGGGCCACGAGGACGGGCCGGTCCTAGGACGCGGCCTTGCCCGGGTCCGCCGCCGATCCGCCGGTCGCTGCCGGAGCTGCGAGCACCGGCCGGTCTCCGTCCACGCGCGCCACCAGCTCCGTGGCACCCTCGGGCATGGACGCCACGAGGGCCGGCGCCAGCTCGCGGTCCAGCCAGTCAAGCGCCGCCTGCTCGCCACCCGGAATCCGCGCCGCGACCCAGGCGGAGAACGCCGCGTCGAACGTGACCGTGATGCCGTTGCGGGCGAAGCGCGTCGCGAGGGGCGTGAGCAGCACCCGGAGTACATCGTCCTCGCCCGCGGTCTCCGCGGGCGGTGCCTCCACCACCAGGTCGCACGCGGCCAGGAGCCCGGCGTCGGACAGCCCGCCCACCGCCGTGGAGCTCGTCATCACGACGACGGCGGCTCCCAGCGGCAGGCGCCGGCCCATGGCGTCCGTGAA
>JBAXFC010000471.1:0-3345 GCA_037140135.1 Chloroflexota bacterium | reverse complement strand
GGCTTACCAACCAGATGGAGGTCACGGCCTACATCCCGGGCATCGGCCACAACCTCCAGGAGCACTCCGTGGTCCTGGTCCGTGGCGGCCGGGTGAAGGACCTGCCGTCCGTCAAGTACCACATCATTCGCGGAACCCTCGACGCCGCCGGCGTGAAGGATCGCAAGCAGGGCCGCAGCAAGTACGGCGCCAAGGTCAACCAGGCGCCCGGGAAGAAGAAGTAGGATGCCGCGCCGTCAGTCGATCCCCCGCAAGGCCAAGTACGAGACCGGGTCCAAGCGCGTCACCGATCACTTCCGCGCGAAGCTGATGCGTGACGGCAAGCAGACCCTCTCGGACCGCATTCTCCGCCAGGCGCTCGCCCGCGCCGAGTTCCAGGCCAAGCGCCCGGGGCTCGAGGTGCTCGAGGCAGCTCTGCGCAATGCCACCCCGATCATCGAGGTCAAGCCTCGGCGCGTCGGTGGCGCCACCTACCAGGTCCCGGTCGAGATCCGGGGCGACCGTCGCCTTTCCCTCGGCGTGCGCTGGCTCGTCCAGGCCGCCCGGAAGCGCAACGGCAAGAGCATGAGCGAGAAGCTCGCTGCAGAGTTCGTCGATGCCATGAACGGCCTCGGTGCTGCAGTGAAGCGTCGCGAGGACACCCACAAGATGGCCGACGCCAACAAGGCGTTCAGCCACTTCAAGTGGTAGTCGTCCCGCCCCAGAGGAGCTGACCAATCGTGGCACGCGCCGTTCCGCTCGCACGAACGCGGAACATCGGAATCATCGCCCATATCGACGCGGGCAAGACGACCGTCACCGAACGGATCCTGTTCTACACGGGCAGGATCCACAAGACGGGTGAGGTTCATGAGGGCGCGGCCACCATGGACTGGATGGTCCAGGAGCAGGAGCGGGGGATCACGATCACCGCCGCTGCTACAACCTGCTCGTGGAACGATCACCGAATCAACATTATCGATACGCCCGGGCACGTGGACTTCACCGTCGAGGTGGAGCGCAGCCTCCGGGTGCTCGATGGTGCGGTTGTCGTGTTCGACGGCGTCGCGGGTGTCGAGCCGCAGTCCGAGACGGTCTGGCGCCAGGCTGACCGGTACCAGGTTCCGCGGATCTGCTTCATCAACAAGCTCGACCGCACCGGTGCCAGCTTCTGGCGCTGCGTGGACATGATCCGCGAGCGCCTGGGCGTCAGGCCCGTGCCGATCCAGATCCCGATCGGGATCGAGTCCGGCTTCCAGGGCGTCGTTGACCTTGTCACGATGCAGGCGCTGCTGTGGCGCGACGACGCCGGCAACATCTTCGACAAGACCGAGATCCCCGAGGACATGGCCGAAGAGGCCGCCAAGTGGCGCGACAACCTGCTCGAGGCGCTGGCGGACGTGGACGACGTGCTCGCCCACAAGTACCTCGAGGGCGAGGAGCTCACCGAGGACGAGATCCGCCGCGGCATCCGCGCGGCCACCCTCCAGTACAAGTGGGTGCCGATCCTCACCGGCTCCGCCCTCAAGAACAAGGGCGTCCAGCCGATGCTCGACGCGGTGGTGGACTACCTGCCCTCGCCGCTCGACGTCCCCGCCATCCATGGCCTCAAGCCGGGCACCGAGGTCGAGGTCCTGGTGGCCTCCGACGACAACGCCCACTTCAGCGCCCTCGCCTTCAAGATCGCGGCCGACCCGTTCGTGGGCAAGCTCGCGTTCTTCCGTGTCTACTCGGGGACGCTCAAGGCCGGCTCCTACGTGCTCAACGCCACGAAGGGCAAGAAGGAGCGCATCGGCCGCATCCTCCAGATGCACGCCAACCACCGCGAAGAGATGGACATCGTCTACGCGGGCGACATTGCGGCGGCAGTCGGGCTCAAGGACACTTTCACGGGCGACACCCTGACCGATCCGGAGCATCCGGTCATCCTCGAGTCGATGACCTTCCCGGAGCCGGTCATCGAGGTGGCGATCGAGCCCAAGACCAAGGCCGACCAGGACAAGCTCGGTGTCGCGCTCCAGCGCCTCGCCGAGGAGGATCCCACCTTCCGCGTCAAGACGGACGAGGAGTCGGGCCAGACCCTGATCGCCGGCATGGGCGAGCTCCACCTTGACGTGCTCGTGGACCGCATGGTCCGCGAGTTCAAGGTGGCCGCCAACGTCGGCAAGCCCCAGGTCGCCTACCGCGAGACAATCCGTCGCGCAGCCGAGGGCAACGGGCGCTTCGTCCGCCAGACCGGCGGCAAGGGCCAGTACGGCCACGCGGTCATCAAGGCCGAGCCCAACGAGAAGGGCGCCGGGTACGTGTTCATCGACAAGATCGTCGGTGGGACCATCCCCCGCGAGTACATCAAGCCGATCGAAATGGGCATCCGCGAGACGCTCGAGTCGGGCATCTACGCGAACGTGCCGATGGTCGATGTCAAGGTCACGCTGATCGACGGGTCGTACCACGAGGTCGACTCGTCCGAGATGGCGTTCAAGATCGCCGGTTCGATGGCGATCAAGGACGCGGTGCACAAGGCAAACCCCGTCATCCTGGAGCCGATGATGCGGGTCGAGGTGACGATGCCCGAGGAGTTCATGGGCGACGTCATCGGCGACCTCAACAGCCGGCGTGGTCAGATCGAGGGCATGGATCCCCGCGGCTCGACGCAGGTCGTCCGCGCAGCCGTGCCGCTCGCCCAGATGTTCGGGTACGCCACCGACCTGCGGTCGATGACCCAGGGTCGTGCCAGCTACTCCATGGAGCTCAGCCACTACGCCGAGGTTCCCCCGAACCTCGCGGCCGAGCTCGTCGCCAAGTCGAAGGTCTAAGAGGGTCTGCTCGCCCCAGCGCGAGCGAGCAAGCACGGGAGTCACGCCGGAATGGCCAAGAAGAAGTTCGAGCGCACGAAGCCGCACGTGAACGTCGGCACGATCGGCCACATCGACCACGGCAAGACGTCGCTCACGGCCGCGATCAGCAAGTACCTCGCGCTGCGGGGCAATGCCGAGTACCGCGCCTTCGACACGATCGACAACGCCCCCGAGGAGCGCGAGCGCGGCATCACGATCGCGATCGCCCACGTGGAGTACCAGACCGAGGCGCGCCACTACGCGCACGTCGACTGCCCCGGCCACGCGGACTACATCAAGAACATGATCACCGGCGCCGCCCAGATGGACGGCGCGATCCTGGTGGTCGCCGCGACCGACGGCCCGATGCCCCAGACCCGCGAGCACATCCTCCTGGCCCGCCAGGTCGAGGTGCCCTACATGGTGGTCTTCCTCAACAAGTGCGACGCGGTGGACGACCCCGAGCTGCTCGACCTCGTCGAGCTCGAGGTCCGCGAGCTGCTGACCAAGAACCACTTCCCGGGCGACG
>JBAXFC010000470.1:0-3350 GCA_037140135.1 Chloroflexota bacterium | reverse complement strand
TGCCCAATGGGTCGTACGCGTAGGCGATGGTGCCGTTGGAGGGATCGCCGGTGATCGTGCTGGCCTCGGAGAGGACCAGGCCTGCGCGGCTGTACGTCCAGGTGTAGGCGGCCCGGTCGGTGCCGCCGGTCCTCGTGGTCCTCGTGAGCTCGCGCCCGGTGGCGTCGAAGACCGAGGTGACGGTGTTGCCGTTGCCCTGGTGTGCTGCGTCAGACTGGATTGGACACTCGGGAGTGTGATCCCGGGAAGGGTCTGATGAGGTGGTGACAAGGTGGGACGCAAGCCGTTCAAGTCGCCCGACGAGAAGCTCGCCATCGTGCTCTCGGTGCTCAAGGGCGAGACGACCCAGGTGGACGTGGCGCGCCGTCTGAGCATGAGCCAGACCACGATCGCCAAGTGGCAGAAGCAGTTCCTCGAGGGCGGCAGGGAGAGCCTCGCCCGCGGCGACAACGCCGTCACGCTCGCGTCGCGACGCGAGACGGAGCTCGCGGAGCAGGTCGACGACCTGACCGCCGCCCTGGGTGAGGCCTACGTGGAGCTCCGCGTGTGGCGAAAAAAGGGGGCGCTCTACCCTCGTACGAGGAGCTCGAGCTGATCCGGTCGGAGGGAGGGGTGCCGGTGCGGCGGTTCCTGCTGCGCCTGGGCATCCCCGCGTCCACCTGGTACTACTGGCGCTCCGCCCACCTGCACGGGCACGGGATCCGCCACTGGCCGGCGCCGGTCGTGGACGCGATCGAGGAGCAGGCGGCCGAGCAGGCGCACCGCTGGTCAGCATGGGGCCACCGCAAGATCTGGGCGATGCTGCGCGCGGACGGGGTCCGGGTGTCGCGCAGCTCGGTGCTGCGGGCGCTCGCGCGGCGGAACCTGCTCCTGCCGGCCCGCTACCAGGCCGAGCGCCGCCAGCTCGCGGTCGCGCGGCGGGCGGTGTTCGTCGCCGCGCCCGTGCGGCGCAACCGGGTCTGGCAGATGGACTTCACCGAGTTCGAGACCAGCCGCGGCGGGACGTGGCGCGTGTCGCCCGTCGTCGACTACGCGACCAAGCTCTGCCTCGCGGGCCCGGTCAGCGGCACCACGGGCGCCCGCGACGCGATCCGGGCGGTCGAGGCCGCGATCCGGGAGGCCGAGCATCTCCTTGGCCACCCCCTCATCGCGGACTGCATCAACCCTGACACGGGCGAGATCGAGCCCGTCACCATCGTGACCGACAACGGCCCCGCCTACAAGAGCGCGGACTTCGCCCGGTTCATCATGAGCCACCCCGAGCTCGCCCACGTGCGGACCCGCCACCACGCACCCGAGACCAACGGGGTCGTGGAGCGCTTCAACGGCACGCTCAAGTACGAGCACCTCTACCGGCTCGAGATCGCGGACGTGCTCGAGCTCGCCGACGAGGTCGAGGCCTTCCGGCACATCTACAACGAGGTCAGGCCCCACGAGGCGCTCGACTTCGAGACGCCGATGAGCCGCTACCTGGCGCATCCGTGATCACACCTATCCGAGCCCGAGAGTGTCCAAGATTCTTGACGCGGGACACCATTGCGCTCGCGAGCAGGGTTGGTCGGCGCCAGCGCCACCCCGATCGGCTCACCAAGGATGCTCATGCTGATCTCGTTCATCGCGTCGAGGTCGTCCATGAGATCGAGGTCGTCTGACATACCTTCCCCTCGGGTGCGAAGGCCGCGCATAAGCGCCGTCCGACATGATGCTCTCTAGGCCGCGCTCCGCGCCCTGAGGCCCGATCTCGGCAGCGCCGACCAGCGCGCTCCGGGGCGTCGCGGCCGGTAGAGTGCTGGAATGACAGACCCGGGGGATGTTGTCGCGCCCGACCCGTTGATCGCGGCAAGGGATGCCGCGACCAGCGCCATCGTCAACTCGCCGCACCCGCGGCGGGTCGTCGTCGCGGGTCCCGGTACGGGAAAGGCGCTGGCTCAGCGGGGCGGCAAGGGCCTCGCCCTGAAAAGAGCACGACGTTCAAGAAGCGCAGACGAGCTCGGCGGACAGGCGATCTGGGCAGACATCACGGGCACCACACCCCAGGGTCCGGACTCGATCCGGATTCTGACGATCTGGGACACCCGGCGAGCGACGCTCGCGCTCGGCGCCGCGCCGGGGATCGACCCGGGATCCGACCCGAGCACGCCGCACCCCTGACGGACCGCTCACCGGCGCCGTTCCGAAGGGTCCTGGCGGCTGCTGCCCGCGCGCTGGAGCTGGTTGTGTCTGGGTCGTTCGCACGGCGTGAGCGGGCTGGACCGTGCCGCGATCATGCTGCCTATCGGCTGCCCGGCCGCACCCCTCTCGATGCCGAGGAGTAGCACGCTGCTGGTTGCCTGGATCTCGCCATGGAGTCAGTCATGCCCACTGCAAACCGCTTCACCACTCGGGACATCGCCAACCTCGTCCGCACCTATGGGGGCGTCCTGGGCGCGATCGAGTACGGCGTCACCGCCGACCGGATCGACGACCAGGAGCTAGCCTCTGCCTGGCGGCGCCTCGAGGAGCACTACGAGTCGCTCCGGCCGATCCTCACGATCGTCAACCGGACGCTGTCACAGTCGCGGCGCGCCGCCTAGCGTCCGATCCTACGGGCGGCGGCCAACCGGGTCCATTGGGGAAAACCCTACCCACGCCTACTCGTGCGCGCCCTGCGCCAACCGGCTGCGCTGGGTCCAGCGCCGTCCGGCCGTGTCGTACGTCCAGACGAGGGCGCCGCCGTCGGCGTCGGTGAGCGAGGTCATGCGCCCGGCGTCGTCGTACCCGTAGCTGGTCTGGTGCCAGCCAATGACACCGCCCGCGGCGCGGTCGGTGACTTCACCGCCCTCTGTTCGTCGGCGGTGTCATAGGCGTACTCAGCGGTGACAATGTGCGTTCGGAGGGTCAAGTACCGGATGGCCGGAACCCCGGCACGCCGGCCAAGATCTCGTCTCGGTGCCGCTCCAAAGATGCCGCCCACGAGGCCACGCACACTGATACGAAGTCCCGCGCGGTCGGGAACGTCGCTCGGCTGAAGACATGATCTGCAGCGGGCTCCAGCCAGCCAAGCAGGCTCCAAAGAGGTACTTCGACGAGGTGTCCCTCGCGCTCGAAGACGATCCAGGCATCGAGCGTCTCGAGCTCTGGGTCGAACTCAACCCCGAGCCCAGTCCCATCTCGTCCACGGAGAACGGTGAAGTGGCCCCGGAAGTGCGTCTCCTCCATTGCGACGCCCCATCCGAACCCGGAGCCGATCCGGCCCATGGGTTCGCTAACGCTGTCATGCCAAGTTGCGAAGTCCATCCGCGACCTCAGACGCCCGGCCCTCTCTGCCAAGATTCGGTGAGACAGCCCGCCTGCCCCTGATTACTGAGTGA
>JBAXFC010000469.1:0-3362 GCA_037140135.1 Chloroflexota bacterium | reverse complement strand
CGACAAGACCGGCGTCGCCATCGGCGCTGACGCCATCAACCCGGTCAACGGCGCCCGCATCCCGATCTTCATCGCCGACTACGTGCTGGGCAGCTACGGCACCGGCGCGATCATGGCCGTCCCCGCCCATGACGAGCGGGACTTCGCCTTCGCCACCCGGTTCGGCCTGCCGATCATCAACGTGGTGATGCCCAGGGACGCCGATCCGGACCAGGTCCTGACCGAGGCGTTCACCGACCACACCATCGACGAGGTGATGGTCAACTCCGGCCGCTTCACCGGGCGCCCGGCCGCCGACGCCTGGCACGAGATCGTGGGCTCCCTCGCCGAGCAGGGCAAGGGCGAGCAGGCGGTCACCTTCCGCCTGCGGGACTGGCTGATCAGCCGCCAGCGCTACTGGGGCACGCCGATCCCGGTCATCCACTGCGCGGACTGCGGCCCGGTTGCGGTTCCCGAGGAGGACCTGCCGGTCCTGCTGCCGGAGACCGTGGACTACCAGGGCAGCGGCGACAACCCGCTCAACCGCGACGAGGCGTTTCTCGCGGTGGACTGCCCGCAGTGCGGCAAGCCCGCCCGCCGCGAGACCGACACGATGGACACGTTCATCGACTCCTCGTGGTACTGGTTCCGCTACCTGTCCCCGCACAAGGACGACCTGCCGGTCGATCCGGAGCTGGTGCGCGAGTGGACGCCGGTGGACCAGTACACGGGCGGCGCCGAGCACGCCGTCATGCACCTGCTCTACAGCCGGTTCTTCACCAAGGCGATGCGGGACCTGGGTCTCGTCGAGGACGGTGAGCCGTTCCGCCGCCTGTTCAACCAGGGCCAGATCCTGGGCGCCGACGGCGAGCGGATGAGCAAGTCCCGCGGCAACGTCCAGGATCCCGACGAGCTGGTCACGCGCTACGGCGCGGACACGGTCCGGCTGTTCCTGATGTTCATGGGACCCTGGGACCAGGGTGGACCGTGGAGCCCCACCGGCATCGGCGGCGTGTCCAAGTTCCTGCATCGTGTCTGGGCGATCGCCACGGACCCGAATGGCCGGGAGCCGGGCGACCCGTCGAGCGGCGAGCTCCCCGGCGGCGAGTCCGAGCACGATGCGCGGACCCGGATGCGCTCCGCCGCGCACAAGACGCTGGCCGCCGTCACGGAGGACTACGAGGGCTTCCGCTGGAACACGATGATCGCCAAGCTCATGGAGCTGTCGAACACGCTGTTCCGGTACCGCGGCACGTCCGTCGCCGGCCTGCCGGAGTGGGACGAGGCCGTGGAGCTGCTGCTCCTGATGCTGGCGCCGGCCGCCCCGCACCTCACCGAGGAGATGTGGTCCCGGCGGCTCGAGGCGCGCGGTGAGGACTGGTCGTCCATCCACACCCAGCGCTGGCCGGTCGTCGATGAGGCGGCCACCGTGGACGCCACGCGCGAGGTGCCGATCCAGGTCAACGGCAAGCTCCGTGACCGGATCACCGTGCCGGCGGGCATCAGCGAGATCGAGCTCGAGCAGATCGTGATGAGCCGCGACAAGGTCGTGGCGGCGATCGGCGAGATGAAGGTGGCCAAGCTGATCCACGCGGGCGGCGGCAAGCTCGTCAACATCGTCCTGCGGGGGTAGCGGCGATGCCGGCGCGGCGCCTGGCTCCGCTCCTCGGGCTCCTCGGGCTCCTCGGGCTCCTCGCGCTCGTCGGGGTGGCCCTGGTGGTCGCCGCGTGCGGGCCGGCGCCATCAGTGGTGACACCGGCGCCAGTCCAGCCCACGCCCGTCCCGGGTGTGACGGACATGCCTCCGGGGACCGATGCCGCGCCCACGGCCCCGGCCGGGGCCGGCGAGATGCACGTCACGCTCGGGATCTACTCCGGTCGCCCGGACCCGACGTGGACCCTGGCGCCGGACGAAGCAGTCGCAATCACCAAGGCGATCGCCGCCCTGCCGGATCTCGTCGGGACCGCGCCCGAGGGCGGCCTCGGCTACCACGGGTTCGTGATCGAGCAGGACGGCCGGCGGGTGACGGTCTACCTGGGCGTCGTCGCGACCGACGGCGGCGGGCCGGGCTCGCTCCTCGCAGACCCGGACCGGACGGTGGAGCGGCTGCTCCTCGAGCTCGGGCGGTCGCACCTGGCAGCCGCCGAGATCGCGGAAGTGGAACGGAGCCTCGCGGCCGGGTCATAGAGGCCCGTCGCGCCGCGCCCTCCTCGGCCAGCGGTCGTCCCAGCACCTCGAGCGCCGGTTCAGCCTCCCAGCGAGGGCCGAACGGGCGCCCGCTGAGGACCTCGGGGGTACTCTCAGGGTCAGGACCCACACACGATCGGAGACATCGATGCCCCAGATCAAGCTCGGCGCGCTCGCCTGGAACCAGTACACCGAGTGGCCCGCGCTGCTCGCGGCGGGCATCCGCGCCGACGAGCTGGGCTACGACACGCTGTGGACCTGGGACCACGTCTACCCGATCGTCGGCGACTCGACCGGCCCCAACTACGAGGGCTGGCTCACGATCACGGCCTGGGCGCAGGCGACCAGGCGGATCCGGATCGGGCTCATGGTGGGCGCCAACACGTTCCGCGCCCCCACGCTCACGGCCAAGATGGCGACGACGCTCGACCACATCAGCGGCGGCCGCGCGATCCTCGGCATCGGCGGCGCGTGGTTCGAGGAGGAGCACCAGGACTTCGGCTTCGACTTCGGCTCCGGCTTCCCCGAGCGGCTCCGCTGGCTGGGCGAGGCGCTGCCGATCATGCGCGGCATGCTCGACGGGACCGAGCCCGTGGCGGCCGGCCCGCACTACACGGGCAAGGACACTCGAAACCTGCCCGGGCCGATCCAGGCTCACCTGCCGATCTGCATCGGCGGCGGCGGGGAGCAGGTCACGCTCAAGCTCGTCGCGAAGTACGGCGACATGAACAACATCGGCGGCACGGTGGACGAGATGCGGCACAAGGAGGAGGTCCTCCTGGCGCACTGCGAGACCGTGGGCCGGAACCCCGACGAGATCGAGCGCACGACGGGCATCGGGACGGTCTTCATCCGCGACGATCCTGCCGAGGCCGAGCGGCTCTTCCGGGCGGCGTTCGATCGCAACCGGATCGCGAAGCACTGGGCGGACCAGCCGGTGGGCACGCCCGAGCAGGTGGCCGAGAAGCTGGCGCCGAAGATCGCGCTCGGCTACCACCACCTGATTGCCGGGATCCCCGCCACCTACGACGAGGAGTCGATGACCCGGCTGATCACCGAGGTCAAGCCGCTGCTCGAGAAGGGGTAGCGCGGGTCCGCGGCTCGAGCTGGCCGAGGAGCGCGAGGCCGAGGACGCGAGGCCGGGTCCCCCGGGGCCGACTCGGTCCCCGAGTCCGGGTCAGGCGCCGGTGTCGGGC
>JBAXFC010000468.1:0-3368 GCA_037140135.1 Chloroflexota bacterium | reverse complement strand
GCCGGAGCGGCGGCCGGGGAGGTCGCGAGCGTGGCCGGGGCGGTCGCGGGGGCGGAGCCGGTCGCGGGGGCGACGCCGAGGGTCATGCCGGCAGGCGGCGTGGCCGCGCTTGGAACTGGTCCGCCGGAGCGGATGTAGGCGACCTGGGCGACGACATCCTCGCGCGTGATGCGGCCGCCACCGCCGGTGCCCGGGACCTGGGTGGCCTCCAGGCCGTGCTCACGCAGGAGCCGGCGGACGGCGGGGGTCATGCGGGCGTTGGGATCGTGGGCGGCGAGGAGGTCGCCGGCCGACCGGGCTGCCTCGGGCGCGGTGACCTCGAGAACAGCTGCCTCGGGTGCGACGACTGGTGGGGGGGTGACAGCGACGGCCTCGGACGCGACCAGGGCGGGCGCCGCGGTCACAGGGGAGGCGCCAGACCCGGTTCCGGTGTCGGCCCCGGCCCCGGCGCCAGCCTCGGCGTCGGTCTCGATGACGGCGATCTCGGCGTTGTTGGGGACGACCGCGCCCTCCGGGGCGAGGATCTCGCGCAGGATCCCCGCGTACGGCGAGGGGACCTCGGCGTTCACCTTGTCGGTGATGACCTCGAGGAGCGGCTCGTACTTGGCAACGGCGTCGCCCGGCTGCTTGAGCCAGCGCCCGATCGTCCCCTCTGCGACGCTCTCGCCGAGTTGGGGCATCGTCACCTTGGCCACTGGTCCATGTCCTCCGGAGATCGTTGTGCTGGACGCGCCTGGAACGGGGTCCGATTGTCGCGCATGTCGCGCGACGGTGCGAGCGAGGACCCTTCCCGCCCGGTTCCCGCAGACACGATCCCGGATCGTCGTATCCGGCGGCGCAGGCGTGTGCCCCCTGGTGCACGATCCCCCATCGTGATACCGGGCCCTGCGCAGGCGTTCGGCACCATCGACGATCCGGGCTCGTGCAAGGCGCATCGCGTCCCGGCGAGAGGCACCAGGCACGATCCGGGATCGTGCCTGCACGCCGGCGAGTGGCGGGAGGAGCCGCCCGCGGTCGCCGCAAGCCCAGCCGGAACCCGTCAGGCGGTGTCCCTCGATCGGCGTACGCGGCGTCGTGTGATCGCGTTCCTGTCAGCACGACCCTCCGTCGTAACCGGCACGAAGGCGAGCCCCGCCACGGCCCCCGACGGCGCCTGCATCCACGCCCGCAGCTCCGGACCGCGCGCCGGACAGGCGGTTCCCAGGACCGCGCCGTGCCGCTCGACCTGCCGCCGCGGCGTGGACCCGGACGGCAGCACCAGCAGCCGCCCGATGCTCTGCGCCCGCCATCCGAACCGCTCCTCGACGACCCCCGAAGCGAGCCGGACCTTCACGTCATGCCGGCGCAGCGTCTCCTCGACCGACGCCAGCTCCGTCTTGACCTCGATCACCAGCAACGTCCGGGAGGGCGCGTGCCACGCCACGAGATCGATCGACCCGCGCTCTCCCCAGACCGAGTACGTGACTTCGGGCCGTACCTCCCAGCCCAGCTCGCCGAGCCTCCGCGTGACAGCTCCCACCAGCGCCGCGTGACCCTCGTCCATGAGCCGGTCGAGCTCGGCGCCCCGGAAGCGCAGCTCGATCACCAGCTCCCCGCCCACCGCCACGGCATGCCGCCGCATGGCGCCGACCGTCCGCTCCTCGAGATGCCCGCCCTCGACCAGCGACACGAGATCCTGGCTGCAGCCCATCGCCGCCGCCACGTCCCGCTGCCGCCACCCGCGTCGATGCCGGAGTGCCCGGAGCTGTCTGCCGATCCGCCCGTCGTCCACGCCGGCAGCATGCCGGCCGCCGCTTATCCGCCGCTCAACCGGCGACGGGGTCGAACACCGGGTGCGCCGGTCCGGGCGCCGCTCGACCGGCCGAGGGGGCGGCCTCGCTGCTCGAGGCGATGATGCCGCTCGAGATGCCGCTCGCCTGACTCCGATCGATCAGCGCGCCGCTGCGTAACCCCCGTACGCCCGCGCGAGCAGCGTCGCCACCTCGGCCGCAACAACCTCGTCGAGCGACGTGAACTTCAGCGTGGATCGTACGGACAGCGCCCGCGCGAGCACCGGCGACAACGAGGCCCGTAGCCCCACATCGGTGTGCAGCGGCAGCAGGAAGAGCGACACGTGCTTCGCAGCGGGCTTCACGAACGCGAACCAGTCGTGGGCGCCGGCCCCCGGCCGCCGCAGCGTCGGGATGCCATGGATGGTCGCCGACTCCAGCAGCCCCTCGTACGGGACCAGGAGCATGCGCAGCCGCGCCTCGACGGCAGCCATCTCCGCAGCAGACGGCGCGGCCACGCTCAGTAGGCGGCCAGCGTGCGGATCGCGTCGGCGATGCGCGCGGGGTTGAGCATGAACCAGTCCTCGAGCACGTGGTTGTACGGGACGCCGGGCACGTCCGGCCCGGCCAATCGCGTGACCGGTCCGTCGAGGTAGTCGAACGCCTCCTCGCCCACGATCGCCGCGATCTCCGCGCCGTACCCGCCGAACTTGTTGTCCTCGTACACGACCAGGCACTTGCCGGTCTTGCGCACGGACCCCAGGAGCGTCTCCCGGTCCAGGGGCCGGAGGGTGCGCAGGTCCACCACCTCGACGTCGATCCCCTCGCCCGCGACCCGCTCGGCGGCCTCGAGCGCGTAGAGCGCCATCAGTCCGTAGGCCACCACGGTGACCTGCCGCCCGGGCCGGCGGATCGCCGCCCGCCCCAACGGCACCGTGTACTCCCCTTCCGGGACCTCGCCGCGGACGGAGCGGTACATCTTCTTGTGCTCGAAGAAGAGCACCGGGTCGTTGTCGCGCACGGCCGAGCGCAGGAGGCCCTTGGCGTCGTACGGGGTGGACGGGATGACCACCTTCAGGCCCGGGACGTGGGTGAAGAACGCCTCCACGGACTGCGAGTGGTAGAGCGCCCCGTGCACGCCGCCACCGAACGGCGCGCGGATCACCATCGGCACCTGGTAGCCGTTGTTGGAGCGGTAGCGCATGCGTGCCGCCTCGGAGACGATCTGGTTGAACGCCGGGAAGATGAAGTCCGCGAACTGGATCTCCGCGATCGGCCGCAGCCCGTTCATGGCCGCCCCGATCGCGGCCCCCACGATCATCGACTCCGTCAGCGGCGTGTCGATCACCCGGTCGTCGCCGAACTCGGCCCACAGCCCATCGGTGGCCAGGAAGACCCCGCCCTTCTTGCCCACGTCCTCGCCCAGGACGATGACGAACGGGTCGCGGCGCAGCTCCGACGCCATCCCCTCACGGATCGCCTCGATGAAGGTCCGGATCGCCATCAGCCGATCCCGCCCGCGGCCGGGCCGCCGGAACCGGCCGGCCTCTCCGGGTGCCACGGCGGCAGCTGCTCCCCGGGCCACCGCTCCCCGTAGAC
>JBAXFC010000467.1:0-3378 GCA_037140135.1 Chloroflexota bacterium | reverse complement strand
TCGTGGGTGCGGGCCTGCTGCTGGTGATGACGCTCATCTTGATGACCGCCATGAGTTGGCAGCTCACCCTGATGGTGGTGCTGTTCGTGGCGCCGGTGCTGGTCCTCATTGGCCTGGTGGTGGGCCAGCCGATGGACCTCGTCTTCCACCCGCTCGAGGTGGCGGCGGTGGCCGTGGCGGTGGGCATCAGCGCCCTGGTCGCGCTCGATGGGGAGTCCAACTGGCTCGAGGGCGCCCTGCTGATGCTCGTCTTCGGGATTCTCGCGATCAGCTTCTTCGAGCTCAAGATCCCGATCTGAGCCGCCTGCCCGGGCGCGGGCGCGGGCAGCGGCCCGGGAGGGGGTGCCGGGCCGCTGCCGCGAGAGAGGGAGGGGACGTCAGGCCGCGACGGCCTCCTCGAGGAGCTCGTCCTCCTCCTCGTCATCGTCACCCGGGACCACCGAGAAGCCGGACTCGTCCGCCATCGGCTCCGAGGCGTCGGCCGGGACGCCGGCCGCCTGGGCCTGGGACTCGAGAGCCTCGGCTGCGGAATCCCCGGCGTAGTCGCGTCGGCGCCGGCCGGCGAGCATCTCCACGCTCGAGGCGACGATCTCGGTCTTCCAGTGGCGCTTGCCCTCGGCATCGTCCCAGGTCCGGGTCTGGATCCGGCCCTCGACGGCGACCTGCTGCCCCTTGCCGAGGTAGCGGCCGCACGTTTCGGCAAGGCGGTTCCAGGCCACGATGGAGTGGAACTCCGAGCGCTCCTTGCCACTCACGAACTCGTGGCTGGCGATCGAGAACTGGACCACGGCCTTGCCGCCGGCGGTGGTGCGGAGCTCGGGGTCGCGGGTGAGGCGGCCCGTGAGAAGGACCCGGTTCATCGGTCCGAAGACTCCTTTCGACTGCGGCGGGCGGGGTTGGCGTCCTCCGGGCCACGAATGGCGACGTCGCCGCGCTCCCGGAGAACTGGGCCCACCTTACGGAGCGCCACTCATCGCGGGCTCACTTCGCACTTTGCTGCCACTTGGCGGACTGGCCGTGCCCGGGCCGACTGGCCGTGCCCGGGCGGGATGGCCCCGCGGTTCGGTGGCAGCGACTCGCACCCCGTGGCGTCCTCGCCGCGTCCCTGTCGCGTTCCGTGCCGCGTCGGACCCGTAGGCCGGAGTTCGCGCGCCTGACAGTCAGCCTCTGGCCCCGCAGTCCAGCAATGGACGTCGCCGGTACGGCACGGGGGTCGCGCGCGCCGGAGAGGGGACCGTGGGGCCAGATGACGACCGCTGTGGCGGCCAGGAAGTCCGCTCGGCTCGCCCGCTCGCCCGCTCGGCTCGCCCGCTCGCCCGCTCGGCTCGCCCGCTCGCCGCTCGCCCCAGCCGACCGCGCCCGGACCGCCGGTCCGCCCCCACGCGACGACGCGCTTCGACCCCCATCCGCAACCGGCAGAACCGTGTCGGCAGGCATCGCCGTCGCGTATACTCGCCCGGTCCTCGAGGCCGGTGCGAACCCGGCCCGCGATGGAGGAGAGACCGTTGCTCGAGGAAGGCGCGGCGTCCGCCCCGTGAGCCGGGCGCGCACCTTCGATCACCCGGTCCGCCGGACTTCCGGTGGGCAGACGCGGGAGACATGTATCCAGAACCCCGGGCCCGACCGCCGGGGTGTTTTTGTGTCCGGAGGCTGACCCATGCCCGCGACAGTGATCACCGGCCTCCAGTGGGGCGACGAGGGAAAGGGCAAGACCACCGACTTCCTCGCGGAACACGTGGCGATGGTCGTCCGCTACCAGGGCGGCGACAACGCCGGCCACACCGTGGTGGTGGGCAGCGAGACGATCAAGCTCCAGCTCTGCCCGTCGGGGGTGATGTACCCGCACATCACGTCGGTGATCGGCAACGGCGTGGTGGTCAACCCGGCCACGCTGATCCGCGAGATGGACATGCTCGCGGGGCGCGGCGTGGACACCAGCAAGGTCCGCGTCAGCCGCAGCGCGCACGTGATCATGCCGTACCACGTTGCTCTCGACAAGGCCAACGAGATCCGGCTCGGCGGGGCCAGGGTCGGCACCACCGGGCGCGGCATCGGGCCCACGTACGGCGACCGCGCCTGGCGCCTGGGCATCCGCATGGAGGACCTCGTCACCGAGAACGTCCTGCGCGAGCGCGTCGCCCGTGCCCTGCCGGACAAGAACCTCCTTCTCGCCTCGATGGGCGCCGAGACGTTCGAGTTGGAAGCCGTCGTGGCCCAGTGCCTCGCGTGGGGCGAGCGCCTCGCGGCGAACCTCGACGACTCCACGTGGCTCGTCCAGGACGCGCTCCGCCGCGGCGACCACGTCCTGCTCGAGGGCGCCCAGGGCGCGCTCCTGGACCTCGACCACGGTTCCTACCCCTTCGTCACCAGTTCCAACCCGGTTGCGGGCGGCGCCTGCACCGGCGGCGGCATCGGCCCGCTCCAGGTTGACGAGGTCATCGGCGTGATGAAGGCCTACTCCACGCGCGTGGGGTCCGGCCCGTTCCCGACCGAGCTGTTCGACGACATCGGCAAGGGGATCGCCGCGCGGGGCCGGGAGTTCGGCACCGTCACCGGCCGCCCGCGCCGTGTCGGCTGGTTCGACACCGTCCCGCTCCGGTACGCGGTCGCCGTCAACTCCAACTCCGCCATCGTGCTCAACAAGCTCGACATCCTCTCGGGCATCGAGACGATCAAGCTCTGCGTGGCCTACGACGTCGATGGCAGGCGGGTGGACAAGTGGCCGTCCTCGGGCTCCACGCTCGAGCGCGCGATCCCGATCTACGAGGATTTCGAGGGCTGGGAGGAGCCGATCCACGACGTCCGCGCCCTGGCCGATCTCCCCGAGACCGCCCGCCGCTACGTCCAGGCCCTCGAGGACCACGCCGGCGTGCCGATCGTGTTCGTGAGCGTCGGCCCCGAGCGGACCCAGACGATCGAGCGGGCCTGGCGGCCGATGCGCCACCGCCCCGCCTCGCCCGCCTGATCGACGGGACGGCCGGCGTGTACCCCGCGGTGCCTTCCCGGATCCTCGTCCTCGGCGGCGGTGGGCGGGAGCATGCGCTCGCGTGGCGCCTGGCCTCGGAGACGGGTGTCGAGGACGTGATCGCGGCGCCCGGGTCCGCCGGGATCGCGGCCACGCACGGGGTCCGGACGCTTCCGGTGGACCCGCTCGATCCGGCGGCGGTCGTGGCGCTGGCCCAAGCCGAGAAGGTCGGCCTGGTGGTCGTCGGGCCCGAGGCGCCATTGGGCGCCGGTGTCGCCGATGCGCTCGAGGCGGCCGGGGTCCCGGTCTTCGGCCCGGTGGCCGCCGCCGCCCGCATGGAGACGTCCAAGGCGTTCTGCCACGAGGTGGCCGCCGCGGCCGGTGTCCGGATGGCCCGCGCCCGCGCCTTCACC
>JBAXFC010000466.1:0-3386 GCA_037140135.1 Chloroflexota bacterium | reverse complement strand
CCCGAAGGCCACGCCGGGCACCACGCCGCAGCCGCGCCCGACCCGCTCGCCGGACGAGGGCGGCACGGTCCCGGGCCCGTCCGCGAGCCCGCACCCCGGCATCGACAACCCGCTGCCCGGCCTGCTCGAGGACGTGTCGTCGCTGCTGCGCGGACCGCTGGGGCTGCTCGTGGTGGGCCTCGCCGCCGCGGCATTCACCTGGTTCCTGTTCGGTGGCCGGCGTCGCCGGCGGCAGGAGGACGAGGAAACGATCAAGTAGCCGGGGCTCGGGCGGTGGCCGACCGGTGGTGGGCCGGACCCGGCCGGACCCGCGCCTCGCGCGGCTACTCGAGCGGCTCGGTCCCCTGGACGTCGATGAAGGCGCTCTTGTCAAGCCTGGGCCGCTTGCCGCGGCTGGGGCCTTCGAGCCACGGGAGCAGGATGGTGACGGTGGTGCCGGCGCCGGGCGAGCTCTCGATGTGCACCGTGCCGTCCGCGTCGCGGGCGCTGCCGTAGACGCTGGCGAGGCCGATGCCGGTGCCGTGGGCCTTGGTGGTGTAGAAGGGCTCCAGGGCATGCTCGAGGACATCGGAGGGCATGCCGGGCCCGTCGTCGGCGACGCGGATGGCGATGTAGACACCGCCGGGCACGCCGGGTCCCGCGCCCGGGGCGACGGTCTCACGGGTCATGGTGAGCGTGATGGTGCCCGGCTGTGCGGCCATCGCGTCGCGCGCGTTGATCACCAGGTTGAGGACGGCCTGCTCCAGCGCGGAGCGCGGGATGCGCACAAAGCCCATGCCCGCGGCGGCAACGTCAAGGCGTGACGGCGAGGCGACGGCCCTGAGCATCGCTGCGAGGTCCGCGATCACCGCGGCGGGATCGAGCGGGATGGCGTCCGTCTTGGGTGCCTCGCGCCCGATGGCGAGCATCTGGCGGGCAAGGGCGGAGCCGCGCTCCACCGCCTCGCCGATGGCGGCGACGTCCGCCGCGGCGGGGTCGGTGGCGGGGATCCTGTCCATCAGGAGCCCCTGGTAGAGGCGGATGCCCTGGAGGACGTTGCCGAAGTCGTGGGCCGCTGCGGCGGTCACGCGGGCGACGGCCTCGAGCCGGTCCGCGCGGGCGACCGTGTCCTCCAGCTGGCGCCGGCGGGTGATCTCGGTGGTCAGGCCGTAGAGCCGGACGACCTGGCCCTCCTCGTCCCGGACCGCGCGCCAGCGCTCGCTGACCCAGATGATCCGGCCGTCTGCGCGGCGCACCCGGTAGGGGAGGTCGTTCGCGGCCACCGGATCTTCGGTGTCCCAGATCGGGAACAGGACCTCCAGGTCCTCGGGGACCACGAGGCTCCGCCAGAAGCGCGGCTGCAGCAGCTGCTCGACCGGGTACCCCACCATGTCCGCGGCGTTGCCCGAGCAGTAGTTGTCACCCGACTTGCGGTCGTTGATCCACACGATCGCGTCGATCTCGTCGACCAGCGTGCGATACCGCTCCTCGGAGGCGCGGATGACCGCCGCGGCCCGGCGCTCCTCGGTGACGTCGCGCTTGACGGCGACGTAGCTCTCCAGGCGCCCGTCCGCGCCGACCACGGGGGTGATCGTGGTGGCCTCGAGATGGACGGAGCCGTCCTTGCGGCGGTTGTGCAGCTCGCCGCGCCAGACGCGCCCGGCGGTCAGCGTCGCCCACATCTCCTCGTAGAACTCCCGGCCGTGGACGCCGCTCTGCAGCAGCCGCGGGTTGTGTCCGATCGCCTCCTCGCGCGTCCACCCGGTGTTGCGCTCGAACTCCGGGTTGACGTACACGATGTTGGCGTCCACGTCCGTGACGACGACCGACTCGGCCGTCTGGTCCACCGCCGCGACCAGCCGGGCGAGCTCCGCCTGGGCCGCCTTCTGGGCGGTGATGTCGCGCTTGACCGCGACGTAGTTGACGATCTCGCCGCCCGCACCGTGGACCGGCGTGATGGTCGCGTCCTCGAGGTAGATCGACCCATCCCGATGCCGGTTCTCCAGCTCGCCACGCCAGGTCCTGCCGGCCGACAGCGTCGCCCACATCTCCCTGTAGAAGGCGGGGCTCCGGCGGCCGCTCTGGAGGAAGCGCGGGTTCCTGCCGGCGGCCTCGGACCGCTGGTACCCCGACCGGCGCTCGAAGGCGGGGTTCACGAAGAGGATGTCGGCGTTGATGTCCGTGACCACGATGGAGTCATCGGACTGCTCCACGGCCGTCACCAGGCGCCGCAGCTCCTCGTCCGCCTGCCGGCGCGCCGTGACGTCCACCACGACGCCGAAGAGCGTGTCCTGCGAGCCGTCGGCCAGGCGGGTGCGGTGGCCGCGGTCGAGGACCCACATCCAGGCGCCGTCGGGGCGGCGCATCCGGTACTCCAGCTCCCAGTCATCCGCGGGGCCCCGCCAGACGGCCGTGCAGTTGGGGAGGTCGTCCGGGTGGACGAGGGAGTTCCAGAACGCCTGGTCTCCGACGCGGTCCTGCGGCCAGCCCAGGATCCGCTCCGCCTGGGGGCTCACCGTGACCGGGTCGGCTGCGCTGCGCTGGTAGACCACCACGGCATCCACGCCCTCGAGCGTCGCCCGCAACTGCTCCTGGCGGGCGGCCAGTGCCGCCTCGGCCGCCGCACGCGCCGTGATGTCACGGGAGGTCGTCACCCGTCCGGTGACGGTGCCGGCCTCGTCGAGGATCGGCTCGCCCTGCACGTCGAGCGTCCGCCAGTCGCCGGTCGCGGTCCGCGCGCGGACCTCCTGCCGGTCCGCCCTGCGGCTCTGGACGCTGGTCACGAAGCCGGACACGACCGTGGCATCGTCGGGGTGGGAGAACTCCGAGAGCTGGTGCCCGACGATCTGGTCGGGTCGCCAGCCGAGGACGGTCTCGATCGACGGGCTGGTCCAGGTGACCGTGCCGTCGTTGGCGACCACGGAGATGATGTCGGACGAGTGCTCCACCACGAAGCGGTAGCGCTCCTCGCTCGCCCGCAGGGCGTCCTCGGCCCGGCGGCGCTCGGTGACGTCGTCGGCGATGCCATGCCAGCGGGTCCAGCCGTCGGGCAGCGGGGTGGGGAGCGCCTCGATCCGGATCCGCCGCTCATCGCCGTCCACGACGAACCTGCCCTCCCAGCGGAAGGGGACGCCTGCGGCGCGGGTCTCCTCGCTCAGCGCCAGCATCCCCGGCAGGTCGTCCGGATGGATGGTCGCGACGGCCGCGAAGGGATTGCGGAGCACCTCGGCGGGGTCCGCACCGATCAGGCGGCCGGCCTGCGGGCTGTAGTAGTCGTAGGCGACCTCGCCGGCGGCGTTGTTGCGGTAGATGTAGACGCCCAGCGGGAGCCTGGTCGCCAGCTCCTGGTACCGGGTCTCCGACGCGCGCAGCTCGGCCTCCTGCTGATGCGCGGCCGTGATGTCCAT
>JBAXFC010000465.1:0-3397 GCA_037140135.1 Chloroflexota bacterium | reverse complement strand
CGGCGCCGGCCCCGGCGCCGGCCCCGGAGGGCAGGTCGTGAGCGACGAGCTCCTCCGTCTCAAGGGCCTCAAGGTCCACTTCCCGATCCGCGGCGGCATGACCGATACCCTGCGGCGCAGGCCCAAGGGGTATGTCCGTGCGGTGGACGGCATCGACCTCGTCATCCGGCGTGGCGAGATCCTCGCGCTGGTGGGGGAGTCTGGATCGGGCAAGACCACGACCGGGCGTGTGGTCGTGAAGCTCACCCGGCAGACGGGCGGCCAGGTGGTCTTCGACGGCCAGGACGTCTCGGCGCTGTGGGGCACCGGCCGCCTGCGTCCATACCGGCGCCGTGTCCAGATGATCTTCCAGGACCCGTACGAGACGCTCAACCCCAAGCACACGATCGGCGACTTCGTGGAGGAGCCGCTCCTCGTCGCCGGCCGGAAGCACTCCCGGGCCGAGCGCCGCAAGCTTGTCGAGGCGGCGATCGAGGCTGCAGGGCTGCGGCCCGCCGCCGACTTCGCGGCCCGCTTCCCGCACGAGCTCTCTGGTGGCCAGCGGCAGCGCGCGGTCATCGCCGGGGCCCTGGTCATGGACCCGGACCTGCTCGTTGCCGACGAGCCGGTCTCCATGCTCGACGTCTCGATCCGGACCGAGCTCCTGCGGCTGATGCTCGAGCTGCGCCGGGAGCGCGGCCTGACCTACCTGTTCATCACCCACGACCTGTCGCTGGCCTGGGTGCTGGCGGACCGGATCGCGGTCATGTACCTGGGCAAGATCCTGGAGATCGGTCCGGCCGAGCGGGTGATCCGATCGCCGCGCAACCCGTACACGCAGGCGCTGGTCTCGGTCTCACCGTCGCCGGACCCGCTCGATGCGAGCGAGCGGGCGGCGCGGACCATTCTCGTGGGCGAGACGCCGGATGCCGCGCACGTGCCGCCCGGCTGCCGGTTCCACCCGCGCTGCCCGGTCGCGTTCGACCGCTGCAGGACCGAGGAGCCGCCACTGTTCGATGTCGGCGAGGGACAGCAGGCCGCCTGCTGGCTGCTGCGCGAGGACCTGCCCGGCCGACCTGCCGGGAGTTGAGGCCCCGGCGCCGGGCCGGGTCGGGATAGAGCCGGGGGCCGGGCCGGGATAGAGCCGGACATGGAAACGCCCCCGGCAAGGCCAGGGGCGCTCCTCCCTCAGCGGGCGACGACGGGGTTACGCGTCGGCGCCGCCGTCCATGACCTTCCAGGCGGCCCAGCCGAGCACCGCGCCCACGACCGGGGCGACGATGTAGATCCACAGCGCAGACAGGTCCCCGCCGATGACCGCGGAGCCGATCGAGCGGGCCGGGTTGACCGACGCGCCGGACAGGGTGGCGGTTGCGAAATGGATCGCGACCAGCGAGAGCGGGATCGCGAGCGCGGCGAGCGCTGCGGCACGCTTGGTCGAGGCGAGGATGACGGCGATGAAGCCTGCGGTCATCACGACCTCGATGATCACGGCGCCGATGTCGGTGACGCCGCCACCCGGATGGGTGATACCCGCCTTCACGGCGTTCTGGCTGACGGTGACCATCACGACGACGCCCGCGAGGAGCGCGCCCACGACCTGGGCGACGATGTAGCCAACTGCGTCGATCGGGCTGGTGCGCTTGTCGAGGACCATGGCCACCGTCACGGCCGGGTTGAAGTGGCCGCCGGAGATGTGGCCGAAGGCGAAGATGGCGGCCAGCAGGCCGAAGCCGAAGGAGAACGGCACGACCAGCAGGCCGGACGCGCCGCCACTGGTGGCCCCGACGGCTGCCACTGACAGGTAGCCGATGGTGAAGAACAGGAACGTGCCGAGCAGTTCGGCGGCGACTTTCTTGATGTTCATGACGAGACGGATCCAACCTCCCAAACGGACGCGCTCCCACACGGGCCCAGCGCGTGAATGAGGCGCCAGTATGCGAGGCGGCGCGTCAGGCGGCAAATCCTGCGGGCACGGTTGAGCCGCCGCCCCGGGGGTCAGGCGGCCGCCGCGGTCGCCGCGCCGCCCGACGGTCGCGTCCGCGACCTGAATCCTCGGTCCGTCCGAGAATGGAACCATGACCACCCCCGCCATCGAGACCAGGGGCCTGTGCAAGGCCTACGGGTCCACCGTCGCGCTCGACGGGCTTGACCTGCGCGTCGAGCCGGGCGAGGTCTTCGGCTTCCTCGGGCCCAACGGCGCCGGCAAGACCACGGCCGTGAAGCTGCTTCTCGGCCTCACCCGGCCGAACGGCGGCGAGGGGAGCGTCCTGGGCCGGCCACTCGGCGATCGCGATGCCCGCCGGCGGATCGGCTACCTGCCGGAGCTCTTCCGCTACCAGGCGTGGCTCGCGGCCCGCGAGGTGCTCGAGCTGCACGCCGCCCTGGCCGGGCTCCCGAAGCCCGGCCGCACCGCGGAGATCGATCGCGTTCTCGCCCTCGCCGGCCTGACCGACCGTGCCGGGGACCGCACCGGTGGCTTCTCCAAGGGGATGCAGCAGCGCCTCGGTCTCGCCGCCGCCCTCCTCGGCGACCCCGCCCTCGTGATCCTCGACGAGCCGACGTCCGCGCTCGATCCCGTCGGCCGCGACGATGTCCGGGCGATCATCCGCGAGGCGCGGGAGCGCGGCTCCGCCGTCTTCCTCAACTCCCACCTCCTCGGCGAGGTGGAGCGCCTGTGCGACCGCGTGGCGATCGTGGGCCATGGGCGCGTGCTCGCGGCAGGCACCCTCGGCGATCTGCTCGGCGAGCCCGCCGTCCGGCTCCGTGTCGAAGGCCTGCCGGCGGATCGCGCTCCGCTCACCGCGTTCGGCCCCGTCACCGAGGAGGAGGACGGCTGGCTCGCCGTCCGGCCGCTCGACGCCGCCCGCATCCCGGACCTGGTGGCCGCCGTTGTCGCCGCAGGCGGGCGGATCGGTGCCGTGGACCCGGCCCGACGCTCGCTGGAGGACCTGTTCCTCGACCTGGTGCGAGCCGAGGTGGCGGCATGAGCCTGCGGAACACGCTGGTCATCGCGGGGCTCACCCTGCGCGAGCTCGCACGCCGGCGCGTCCTGTGGGTGCTCCTCGGCCTGTCGGTGGGCAGCGTCGTGCTGGTCGGCTGGGGCGTGGACCGGCTGGTCTCGATGGCCCGCGACCAGGGCGTGGCCGAGATCCAGGTCAGGATCGGCGTCTCCCAGGTGCTGATCATGATCGCGTTCATGTTCAGCTTCGTGCTCGCGATGTCGGCGGCATTCCTCGCGGCGCCTGCCATTGCCTCGGACGTGGAGTCAGGCACCGTCCACGCGATGCTCGCGCGCCCCCTCGGTCGCGGTGAGCTGGTGGCCGGGCGGTGGCTCGGTCTCGCCCTCGTCGTCGCCGGCTACGCGGCGGTCTCGGGGCTGCTGGCCATCGGCGTGGTGGGCCTCGTCTCGGGGCAT
>JBAXFC010000464.1:0-3402 GCA_037140135.1 Chloroflexota bacterium | reverse complement strand
CTGGTGGACGGGTCGGTCGGCTTCGGCGGGGAGGAGAGCGCCGGGGCGTCGTTCCTGCGCCGCGACGGCACCGTCTGGACGACCGACAAGGATGGCCTGATCGCCGACCTGCTGGCCTGCGAGCTGACCGCGAAGACCGGCCGCAACCCGTGGGAGACGTACGTCGGGCTCACCGAGCGGTTCGGGGCGCCTGCGTACCGGCGGATCGACGCCCCCGCCACCCCCGAGGTCAAGGCCGCGCTCGGGAAGCTCTCCCCGTCCGACGTGGCCGCGACGACCCTGGCGGGCGACCCGATCACGGCCAAGCTCACCGCGGCGCCCGGCAACGGGGCCCCGATCGGCGGCCTCAAGGTGACCACCGACGTCGGGTGGTTCGCGGCGCGGCCGTCGGGGACGGAGAACGTGGCCAAGGTCTACGCCGAGTCGTTCCGGGGCGAGGAGCACCTCGCGCGGATCCTCGAGGAGGCCCAGGCGATCGTCGCCGCAGCGGTCTGATCGTCGAGGCGCGCCCGCTGGGTGGCCGATCTCACCCGCACGTGACTGACGACCCACGCCTGGGTGGAACGGCCTGAACGACCCGCGCAGGGGTGAACCGGCCGGAACGAGCCAGGTGCGGGTGGAACGGCCGCCGGTCAGCCTCGCGCGGCGAGCCCCCTGCGCACCTCGGGCGCGACCTGCGTCCCGAACAGCTCGATCGAGCGCATCACCTGCGCGTGGGGCATCCCCCCGCCGATGATCTGCAGCAGGAACCTGTCGTGGCCGAACAGCTCGTGCTGCCAGAGGGTCTTCTCAGCCACCTCGGACGGGCTGCCCACGAAGTCCGCCCCGCGCAGCGTCCGTGACTGCTCGAAGGACTCGCGCGTCATCGGGGAGAAGCCCCGCTCCCGCGCGATGCGGTTCATCATCGCGGCCAGCGGCGGCCATGCCTCGTCCGCCGCCCGCTGTGACGTGTCTGCGACGTACCCGTGCGAGTTGATCGACAGCGGGGGAAGCGGCGAGTGCCCCGCCTCCGCCGCCGCCTGGCGGAAGAGCTCGGTGAACGGCCTGAAGCGCTCCGGCAGCCCGCCGATGATCGCGAGCGCCATGGGCAGCCCCATCGATCCTGCCCGGACCGCGCTCTCGGGCGTGCCGCCGACCGCGATCCAGACCGGCAGCAGCTCCTGGGCCGGGCGCGGATAGACGCCCCGTGACGGGATCGCCGCCCGGCCGGTGCCGCCCGGCCAGTCCACCACCTCCGAGGCGCGGATGCGCAGCAGCAGCTCAAGCGCCTCGGTGAAGAGCGCGTCGTAGCTGTGCAGGTCGTAGCCGAACAGCGGGAATGACTCGATGAACGAGCCGCGCCCCGCCATGATCTCGGCGCGCCCGCCCGACAGCAGGTCCAGGGTGGCGAACTGCTGGAAGACGCGGACCGGGTCGTCGGAGCTGATGACCGACACGGCGCTCGTGAGGCGGATGCGCGACGTGCGCTCAGCGGCCGCGGCAAGCACGACGGCCGGTGCCGAGACCGCGAAGTCGGGCCGGTGGTGCTCGCCGATGCCGAAGACGTCGAGGCCGACCTGGTCGGCGAGGACGACCTCGTCGATGAGCTGGCGGATCCGCGTGCCGGGATCCGTGCGCCCGGTCGCGGGGTCCGGAGCCAGTTCGCCGAACGTGTAGAGGCCGAGCTCCATCGTCGCCATCAGGAGGTCGCGCCTTCGTCGGACGCGTCGTCGGACGCGGCACCGGCGGACTCCCGCAGCTCGTTCGGCGCGTTGTGGACCACGGGGATCTGCCCGAGCCTGCCCGCCTGGTAGTCGCTGAACGCGGCGATGACTTCCTCGCGGGTGTTCATCACGAACGGGCCCATCCAGGCGATCGGCTCCTTGATCGGCCGGCCGCCGAGCACGAGCACGTCCATCGTGGGCGAGCGGCTCTCCTGGACCTTGTCCGCCGTGAAGGTCACCGTGTTGCCCGGGCCGAAGGCCGCGAGCTGGCCCATCCGCGCGGGCCTGCCCTCGGCGCCCACCGTCCCGCGCCCCGCCAGCACGTAGCCCAGGGCGTTGTAGTCCGCCCGCCACGGGAGCTCGATCGAGGCCCCCGGCGCCAGCGTGAGGTGGACCAGGGTCATCGGCGTGTAGGTGGATCCCGGTCCCGCGTGCCCGGCGACCTCGCCCGCGATCACGCGGACCAGCGTGCCCCCGTCGTGCGAGGAGAGCAGGGCCACCTGCGAGGCCCGGATGTCCTGGTAGCGCGGCGCGGCCATCTTCTGGGCTCGCGGCAGGTTGACCCACAGCTGGAAGCCGTGGAACAGGCCACCGCTCGCGACCAGCCACTCCGGGGGCTTCTCGATGTGGAGGATCCCTGCGCCGGCGGTCATCCACTGCGTGTCGCCGTCGGTGATCACGCCGCCGCCGCCGTTGCTGTCGGCATGCTCGAACACCCCGTCGAGCATGTAGGTCACGGTCTCGAAGCCCCGGTGCGGGTGCCAGGGCGTGCCCTTCGCCTCGCCTGGCGCGTACTCCACCTCGCCCATCTGGTCGAGGTGGATGAACGGATCGAGATCCTCGAGCAGCGCGCCCGCGAACGCCCGCCGGACCGGGAAGCCCTCGCCCTCGTAGCCCGAAGGCGCCGTGGTCAGGCCCCGGACCGGCCGCCGGCGGGCGGCCATGACGTCGGGGACGGGGACGCGGGGGAGGATCGTGAGGTCTTCGACGGTGACTGCCGGCATGGGGACGGCTGCCTTCCTGGCTGTGGCGCGGGTCGATGGTGATTGCGTGTGCAACTATCCTACGAGGAGGCTGCGCTGTCAACGACATGGAGTTGCGCGACGACCAGGTGTCGCCTCGTAGGACCCCCTGACCGGGGCATGGGAACGGGCGGCGGTCTCGGTCGACGATGGTGGCATGGCTTCTCGGACGATCCCCCGTGGGGCGATGGCCCCGGTCCTGGTCCTGTCCCTCACCATTGCCGCCTGCGGTGACATCCCGACGATGGAGAGCATCGGCTGCACGCTCGAGTCGGTGACCGGGACTCTCGCCGGGGCCAACGACGCCATGGAGCTCGACGTCACGAGCTCGTCGATCGTCGGGGTCGGGGGCTCGCTGCCGCTCGCGTGGCCGCGAGGCTGGACCGTTCGCCAGGTCAGCGGCGTCCTTGAGGTGATCAACGCCTCGGGGAACCCCTGGGCGCGGGAGGGCGACACGATCAGGGTCAGCGCGCAATCCGATCCCGCGGCACCTGGCCGTCCCCGCTACATCGACGGCCGCTTCGTCGTCTGCGGCTGACCGGGCCCGACCGGCAGTTCATCGCCTACGACGACGACCCCACCGGCGACCTCAAGGTCGCCCATCTCCCGAACCGGCTCGGCTCGTGCTTCGTCCGGAGCCGCCAGCCGTAGACCCGATCCCGTCGGAACCTGCCGAC
>JBAXFC010000463.1:0-3415 GCA_037140135.1 Chloroflexota bacterium | reverse complement strand
CCGCGAGGCAGGTCCGCGCCGGTTCGCGTTCGTCGTCTCGCTGCAGTTCGTGCTGCCCGGGCTCGCATCGCTCGCATCGCTGCTGGCGAGTGGCCCGGTCTGGCGGGTGGTGTTCGCAGCGATGGCCGTGACCGGATCGGCCGCTGCGGTGCTCGGCGTGCGTGCGCTCGGTGGCACCCTGGTCGCGTTGCGGGCACTGGCCCTCGCCTCGCTGCCGCTCTACCTCGGAGCTGGCGTGATCGCGGCGGTGCCGTCATCGCTGAAGGACGCCGGCATCGACCCGATTGCCGTCGAGGGCCTGGTCCTGGTCCTCGTCCTCCTGCTGGGCGTCGTGCTCGCCTGGCAGGTGTTCACCGATCCGGCGCTGCGCGCGCGGGACGAGGCAGCCTGAACCGCGCCCGAACCGGTGCAACTGGAACACCTGTTCGTTTTGCGGTGAACCGGCTACACTGCGCCCGTGCCCCAGGATCGGATCGTCGTGCGCGGCGCGCGCGAGCACAACCTCAAAGACGTCTCCGTCACGTTCCCGCGTGACCGCCTGGTCGTGATCACCGGGCTCTCCGGGAGTGGCAAGTCCAGCCTCGCCTTCGACACCATCTACGCCGAGGGCCAGCGCCGGTACGTGGAGAGCCTCTCCGCGTACGCGCGCCAGTTCCTGGGCCAGATGGAGAAGCCGGACGTCGACCAGATCGACGGGCTCTCACCAGCGATCTCCATCGACCAGAAGGGTGCCAGCAAGAACCCGCGGTCCACGGTGGGCACCGTCACCGAGATCTACGACTACATGCGCCTCCTGTTCGCGCGCATCGGCCACCCGCACTGCCCCAACTGCGGCCGCGAGATCGAGCGCCAGACGGTGAGCCAGATCGTGGACCAGGTCCTCGCGCTGCCGGAGGGCACGCGTCTGCTGGTCCTCGGGCCGCTGGTCAAGGACCGCAAGACCGAGGGGGACCGCGTCTTCGACGGCGCCCGCAAGCAGGGCTTCGTGCGCGTCCGCGTGGACGGCATCGCCTACGACCTGTCCGAGGCGCCCACCCTGGACAAGTACAAGCGCCACACGATCGAGGTGGTCGTGGACCGCTTCATCGTCCGGCACGCGGAGGCGCCCGAGGCGTGGGCGCGGGACGCCTCCGGCCGCCCGATCGATCCCGGAACCGGGCAGTTCGTGCCGGACCCGGACACCTCGCGTCTCGCGGATTCCGTGGAGACAGCCCTGCGCCTCGGCGAGGGCGTGGTGGTCGTGGCTCCCGTACTGCGGGACGGCGAGGCGCCGGCCTTCGAGGAGCGGCGGTACTCGGAGCGCTACTCCTGCCCGTTCGACGGCACCACGATCGAGGAGCTGGAGCCGCGCTCGTTCTCGTTCAACTCGCCGCACGGCGCCTGCCCCACCTGTACCGGCCTCGGCACGCAGCTGGTGATGGACCCGGACCAGGTCCTGCCGGACCGCTCCAGGAGCATCAAGGCCGGCGCCCTGGCCCCGTGGAACAAGATGCCCACCGAGATCTCGTGGCGGATGAAGATCACCGACGCGATCTTCGCCTCGCACGGCTGGAGCATCACCACGCCGGTCAAGGACCTGCCGCCGGAGGCGATCGAGTACCTGCTCTACGCCCCCAAGGACGAGAAGGTCATCGTGCGCTACAAGCACGAGCGTGGCGAGAACACGTACACGGCAACGTTCGAGGGGGTGATCACCAACCTCGAGCGCCGCTACAAGGAGACGGAGTCGGAGTACATCCGGACCGAGCTCGAGAAGTTCATGGTCACCAAGCCCTGCCCCACGTGCGGTGGGAGGCGCCTCCGGCCGGAGGTGCTGGCAGTGACCGTGGACGGGCAGAACATCGCCGGGGTCTCCGGGCTGTCGGTCACGGACGCGCTGGACTGGGCGACGGAGCTGGGCGACAAGGTCACCGAGCGCGAGCGGACGATCGGCCGCCAGGTGCTCAAGGAGATCGTGGCCCGGCTCGGGTTCCTCGTGGACGTGGGCCTGGACTACCTCACGCTGGACCGGGCGAGCGTCAGCCTGTCGGGCGGCGAGGCGCAGCGGATCCGGCTGGCCACCCAGATCGGCACCACGCTCATGGGCGTTCTCTACATCCTCGACGAGCCGTCCATCGGCCTCCACCAGCGGGACAACGCCAAGCTCATCGCGACGCTCACGCGGCTGCGGGACCTGGGCAACACCGTGCTGGTCGTGGAGCACGACGAGGAGACCATCCGGACCGCGGACTGGGTCATCGACATCGGGCCCGGGGCAGGGGAGCACGGTGGCGAGATCATCGCCAACGGGACCCTGGAGGCCGTGCTCGCGGAGCCGCGCTCCATCACCGGCGCGTTCCTGCGCGGCGAGCGGTTCGTGGCCATCCCTGAGCGCCGCCGGCCCGGCAACGGCAAGCGGCTCTCCGTCCGCGGCGCGCGGGAGCACAACCTGCAGTCGGTGGACGTGGACTTCCCGCTCGGGACGTTCATCGCGGTCACCGGCGTCTCGGGCTCCGGCAAGTCCACCCTCATCGACGAGGTGCTCTACCGGGCGCTGGCCCGGGACCTGACCGGCAGCCGGGAGCCCGTGGGCAAGCACGACTCGGTCGAGGGCGTCGGCCACATCGACAAGATCATCGAGATCGACCAGAGCCCCATCGGGCGGACGCCGCGCTCCAACCCGGCCACGTACGTGGGCCTGTTCGGGCCGATCCGGGAGCTGTTCGCCGGCACCCCGGAGGCCCGCGTCCGCGGCTACCAGCCGGGCCGCTTCAGCTTCAACGTCAAGGGCGGCCGCTGCGAGAACTGCAAGGGCGACGGGATCATCAAGATCGAGATGCAGTTCCTGCCGGACGTCTACGTCCCGTGCGAGATCTGCAAGGGCAAGCGCTACAACCCCGAGGCGTTGGAGATCCACTACCGCGGCCGCTCCATCGCAGACGTGCTGGAGATGACGGTTGCGGAGGCCGTGGAGTTCTTCGCCGCCGTCCCCAACGTGCACAACAAGCTCAAGACGCTCTTTGAAGTGGGGCTGGGCTACGTGCACCTGGGCCAGCCCGCAACCACCCTGTCGGGCGGCGAGGCGCAGCGCGTCAAGCTGGCCACTGAGCTCTCCAAGCGGGCCACAGGCAAGACGCTGTACCTGCTCGACGAGCCCACCACCGGGCTCCACTTCGCGGACGTTGAGAAGCTGCTCCACGTGCTGCACCGGCTGGTGGACACCGGGAACACCGTGCTCGTGATTGAGCACAACCTGGACGTCATCAAGACCGCGGACTGGATTGTGGATCTGGGACCGGAGGGCGGTCTGCGCGGCGGCCTTGTGATTGCGGAGGGGACGCCGGAGACGGTTGCCGCCACGCCCGGATCTGCCACGGGCGAGTACCTGGCGCGCGTGCTCCGGGGCGAGCCACTGGTCCCGCTGAGCCACGTGACC
>JBAXFC010000462.1:0-3428 GCA_037140135.1 Chloroflexota bacterium | reverse complement strand
GGGCGCCCGCTGCGAGAAGATCGCCGACCGCCCGGCCGAGCTGCAGGACCTGGTCGGACGTCAGCGACGACGCCCATCCGAACATGCCCTCCCGTCCCAGCTGCGCGAGGTCCGCGGGCTCGAGGGCCGCGGTCCGCGCGAGCAGCATCGACTGGAGCGGGGCCGCGGGAAGCACGCCCGTGCCGTCGACCGCCGCCGGGGCTGGCCCGCCTGCGAGCGAGATGGCGGCCGCACCCTGGTCCTCGATCAGCGCGAGCAGCCGCCGTGCCTCACCCGGTCGCTCGAGGCCGAGCCGGAGCCCGGCACCCAGCCACCGTTCGGCCGCCGCATCGGGCGTGAACGTCGTGGAACCACCGGCGAGCCGTTCGAGCACGGCGTCCACCGCGGCATCGAGCGAGCCCGGATCGCCGTCCGGAACGTCACCATTGATCGACATCGACTGCTTCGCGCCTCCACCGGATGATCGATGCCGAGCATACGGCGGGCCTGTGCCTCCCTGCGACCCCTCCCCTCCGGTAGGCCTATCGCCTCGCTGTCCATGGGTCCTTCTGGTGGATTGACGCACGGGACCGCCTGGCCGACGGTGGAAGCACGCCCCGAACCGCACGTTGTGATCGATGCCCTCCCCCCGTCGCCGCCTGCTCCTTGCCCTCCTCGCCGCCTCGCTCCTCGTGAGCCTCGTTGCTGTCGGCGTCGATGCGCGCGTCCGCGGAACGCGGCATTACCGTCCCGGCGGACCCATCACCCTCGACACGAACCTCGTCTCGGAGAGCGGCGTCTCCGCGTGGGCGATCGACGAGCTCCTCGCGGCCTCGACGCCGCTGCCGCCGCTGGGGGCCGCCTTCATCGCGGCCGAGAAGCGGTACGGCGTCAACGCCCGGTTCCTGCTCGCGGCAGCCCTCCACGAGTCCGGCTGGGGAACGAGCTACATCGCGCGGGTCAAGCACAACCTGTTCGGCTACCGGGCCTACGACCGGGATCCGCTCCGCTACGCCGGCGCCTTCGACTCCTACGTCGCGGGGATCGATGCCGTGGCAAAGTTCATGGCGCAGTCCTACCTGGCGCCCGGCGGACGGTTCTGGCTGGGCGCACCGACGCTCCGCTGCATGCAGCAGTACTGGTCCTCGTCGGGGCAGTGGGGCATCTCGGTCAGCCGCCTCGCGAGCTCGCTCCGGCTGGACGCGATCTCCGGCCGGGCGCTGGCGTTCGCCGCGCCGGCGATGCGCGGCCCGCTCCACGCGGGCGGCAAGGCAACCGTCCGCCTGGCCTGGACCGGCGGCGCAATCCCCGCCCGGGCCGAGTTCATCGCCCGCTGGGAGCCGGTGGTGCTCGATGCCGAGATGACCGCAACGGGCGCCGGGATCGCGGACGACGCTGCGGACGTGACCGTGGTCGTGGCCGATGCCATGGTCCCGGTGCCGGCGCCCGCCGGCACCGCACCCGTGCTCACGGCGCCCACGGCCCCCCGGACCAGCCCCTCGACGACCGGCGCGGCACGCAGGCTCCGGAGTGCGGACCGGTCCGTGACACTCTCCGTCACCGTCCCGGCCAAGCCCGGCTCCTACCTGCTGGCGGTCCAGATGCGCGATGCGGGCGGTGGGGTGCTCCCCGTCGCCCAGCAGGTTGACATCCCGAGCGTGGAGATCAGGGTCTGGGACGACCGGGCCGTCGCCTACGCGATCGAATCGACCGGCGACGGGACGGGCGCCGTCGTCACGATCACCAACACCGGTCGCGTCGCCATCCCTGCAGTGGCCGCCGAGTCCACCACGACCCCGCCTGCCGCGCAGGGCGACCCCGAGGCACTGCCCGCGCGCTCGATCGTGACCGTGACCGCATCGGCCGGGGAGACCGGCACCGCGGAGCCGGTCCACCTGGTCGCCTCGCCGCTGGCCGCCGATCTCGCCCCGGGCGACTCGGCCAGCTTCGTGGTCCCGGGCATCGCCGCGGCGACCGGCCGGCCGGCCAGCTGGCTCACGGTGGGCGTGAGCGTGCTCGGTGACGACGCCTGGCTCGGAGCCACAGCACAGACCGGCGGCTGGTTCATCGATGCCGGTCTCGTGCCGGTGGCACCGACCGCATCCCCGACGCCGGGCGCGACCGCCGTCCCGGCCCCCACGCCCACGCCCACGCCGACGCCCACACCGACGCCCACACCGACGCCCACACCGACGCCCACGCCCGTCACCAAGCGCGTCACCCACAGCTACACCGAGCACAGCGGGCTGATCGCCTACCGCGGCGGCTGGGACGACGCGGCCTCGGGCGACTACCTCGGCGGCAACGTGACCTGGTCGCGAACGGCCGGCGCGACGGCGACCCTCACCTTCACCGGCTCCTCCGTGCGCTGGATCGGCCCGATGGGGCCCACCCGCGGGGCAGCCCTCGTGATCCTCGACGGTCGCGTCGCCGGTCGCGTTGACACGTGGCGTGGGTCGTTCCTGGCGCGGGCCGTCCTGTTCACGCGCACCTTCGCCACCTCGGGCCGGCACACGCTCACGATCAAGGTGCTCGGGACACCGGGGCACCCCTACGTGGCGATCGACGGGTTCCTCGTCCGGAGCTGAGGTCCGGGAGGCCGGTGCCTCCCTAGGACCGGGCGTCGAGCGCGGTACGCACCATGCCCAGCAGGCGGTCGCGGGCGAACGGCTTGCCCAGCAGCAGCGTGTGCTCCGACTGGAGCCCGTGCCGCGCGATGAGGTCATCCGTGTGCCCGGACATGAACATCAGCCCCGCCGCGGGGTAGAGCCGGCGGAATTCGGTGGCCAGCTCCGGCCCGCTCATGCCGGGCATGACCACGTCCGTCACCAGCAGGTCGATCCCGCCATCGTAGGCACGGCACGCGGCCAGGGCCTCCGGCCCGCCGGCCGCCTCGATGACCCGGTACCCGCCCCTGCGCAGCATCGTCGCCGTCAGGCTCCGCACGCCCGGCTCGTCCTCGACGAGCAGGACGGTCTCGCTGCCCAGCGATGCGGCCTTCCGTGCCACCACGGTTGGCTGGACCGTGATCCCGTCGGGCAGGCGCGGCAGGATGACGCGCAGCGTCGTGCCGACGCCCGGCTCGCTCTCCACGAGGATGTCGCCACCGCTCTGGCGGACGATCCCATGGACGGTGGCGAGGCCGAGGCCGGTCCCCTTGCCCAGCTCCTTGGTCGTGTAGAACGGTTCGAATATCCGCTCCATCGTCGCCTGGTCCATCCCGGTGCCGCTATCGCGGAACATGAGCACCACGCACCGGCCGACAACCCCCGACGAGAACGATCCGTCGATCTCGCTGTCGATGTTCGAGGTCTCGATCGTGAGGGTCCCGCCCGCGGGCATCGCATCCCGCGCGTTCACGACGATGTTCAGGATCACCTGCTGGACCTGCGTCGGATCGACCATCACCAGCCCGAGGTCCGGGGCCAGGCGCTCGATCAGCTGCACAT
>JBAXFC010000461.1:0-3434 GCA_037140135.1 Chloroflexota bacterium | reverse complement strand
GCTGCCCGCGTCCGGGCGATCTGGAACCAGTGATGCACGGGCCGAGCAAGGCCCAGACATCGCGCTGGGGCTTGCTCACGACATGGCCTCCGCGGCGGGGGCGGCCGGGACGTCGGCCAGCTCGGCGCGGGCGGCGGCGGCCTCGTCCGGGGTGGCAGGTCGTGCGTGCCACTCCGAGCGCCCTTCGGTGAACGAGATGCCGCGGCCCTTCACGGTGTGGGCAAGGATGACCGTGGGTGTCGGGCCGGTGCCGGTCGATCGAGCGTCCTCGCAGGCCGCGATGACCTGGCCTAAGTCGTGGCCGTCCACCTCGAGCACGCGCCAGCCGAAGGACTCGAAGACGCCGCGCAGGTTGGTGCCGGCCCACGGGTCGCGGCGGTTGCCGCGGTTGGTCTCGCCCGCCGGGAGCGCCCAGCCGTGCTGTTGCATGCCGTTCCAGTCCACGATCGCGGTCAGGTTGCCAAGGCCGTAGCGGGGAGCCTGGTGCACGGTCTCCCAGACCTGGCCCTCCTGGATCTCACCGTCGCCGAGCATCACGAACGTGTGGGCGGGGTTCCCGCGCCGGCGCAGGCCCATCGCGATGCCCATCGCAATCGAGATCCCCTGCCCCAGCGAGCCCGTCGAAGCGTCCACGCCCGGCGTGAGCAGCATGTCGGGGTGGCCCTGGAGGCGGCTGTCGCCCTTGTCGAAGGTCAGCAGCTCGTCTTCCGGAAAGTAGCCGCGCATCGCGAGGACGGTGTAGAGCGCCACCGACGAATGGCCCTTGGAGAGCACGAAGCGGTCACGCCCCGGCCAGCGGGGCTCGTCGGGGCGGATGTCAAGCACCCGCCAGTACAGCGCCACGAGCATGTCCATCGCGGACAGCGGGCCGCCGACGTGGCCGGCGCCACTGTGCGAGACGGTCTCGATGACGTGGAGGCGCCCCCGACGGGCGAGCGCCTCCAGCTCTGCGAGGTCGCCGGGGGCGAGGCTGGCGCCCGGTTCTCCCATCAGGCCGCGCCGACCCGGGCCCCGAGCCGCACCAGGAGCGCTTCGAGGTACTCGCGGTTGACGCGGGCGACGTCCTTGGGGTCACCGGAGCAGGTGTCCTGCTCAAGGACGAACCAGCCGTCGTAACCGCTCGCGAGGAGGGCCGCGACGCACTCGGGGACCTGCGCGATCCCCTCGCCCAGCGGCGGGAAGATGTAGGCCTTGAGGGCATCACCGAAGCTCAGGCCATCGGCCTGCGCCCGGGCGAGGATGGCGCCATCGACATCCTTGAGGTGGATGTGGCGGACCCGGTCCCCATAGGTGCCCAGCATCTCGAGGCTGTTGCCGCCGCCGTAGGCGAGGTGGCCGATGTCGAGGCACCAGCCCACCTTGGCGGGATCGGTCTCGTCGAGCAGGCGTGCCGTCTCGGCCGGCGTCTCGACGTAGGTCCCGACGTGGTTGTGGAAGACCACGCTCATGCCCAGGGGCGCGATCCTGTCCGCGAGGTCGTGGAGGCCCTTGGCAAGGTTGGCCCACTGCTCGTCGGTGAGGCCGGCCGCCTCGTTGACGTGCCCCGCCTCGCCGCGACGGCGGTCGTCGCCCGCCTCGGCCGCGATCAGGAGCCTGCCGCCGGCGGCGTGGAGGCGGTGGGCGATCGTGAGGCCCCGCTCCATCGCCTCGTCGTAGCGGTCCGCGTCGCGGAACGGCAGGCCCACGAACGCGCCGACCATCTCGAGGCCGCGCGCATCGAGCTCCACCTTGAGCTCGGCCGGGTCCTCGGGCATGCCGGGGCCCCACTCCGTGGCGTCGTACCCGGCCTCGACGAACTCGTCCATCATCCGCGCGTACGGGAGCCAGGCGCGGTACTCGGGCACGTCCGGGTTGTTCCAGTTGACGGGCGCGGTCGCGATGCGCATTGGAGCTCCCTGGTGGTGGCGGACTGCCTGCCCAGTTGGGTAAGCGCTTACATTCCGACGCGAACTGTAGTACCGTGGCGACCGGAATGCAAGACCAGAATCCCGACCAGGGTCCCGACCAGCCGGTCGATGCCGGGGCCACGCGCCGACGGACGCGGACCCCCCGATCCGGGCCGCATCCCGCCACCATCGACCAGGTCGCAGCCGAGGCCGGTGTCTCGATCGCCACCGTCTCGCGCGTGCTCACCAACCGCAAGGTCGTGCGCCCCGAGACGCGGCGGCGGGTCCTCGAGGCGGTTGCTCGACTGGACTACGTCCCATCCGGACCGGCCCGGGCGCTGGCCGGCTCCCCCACCGGCATGCTCGGCCTGCTGATGACGGACCTGACCCAGCCCTTCTACACGGAGCTCGCGCACGCGATCGAGTCCGAGGCGCAGGCGCGCGGCTACACCTTGATCCTCGCCAACGGCGCGGGCGACGTCGGGCGCGAGGCTGCCTACCTGGACCTGCTGGCCCAGCGGCGCGTGGACGGGATCCTGGTCGCCTCGCGAGGCGTCACCACGCGCCACATCGACTGGCTGCGGCGGGCCCCGGTGGAGGTCGTGCTGGTCACCTGCGAGGCACCGGGCGTCCCGCTGCCGGCGATCGTGGCGGCCAGCGAGGAGGGGGCGGCACTGGCGGTGCAGCACCTGCTGGCGCTGGGCCACCGGCGGTTCGCGGAGATCGGCGGCCCGGTGGGGAGCGCGTCAGGCGTGGAACGGCACCTTGGCATCGTGCGGGCGCTCGCGCTTGCCGGGATCCCGGAGGGGTCGCTCGCGGTGTCGTCGTCCGGTGATGACGTCGCGGGCGGTCGCGTGGCGGCGGAGATCCTGCTGGGCCTCGCGCCCCGGCCCACGGCCATCCTCTGCTACAACGACCTGGTGGCCGTGGGCGCCCTGCACGCCCTCGCCGCTGCCGGGCTGTCGGTGCCCGGGGACGTGTCCGTGGTGGGGTTCGACGATGTGCCGGTCGCGTCGATGGTGAGCCCGGCCCTGACCACCGTCGCCCAGAACGTGCCGGAGATGGCGCGCTGGGCGGTGGAGCGGATGGCGGCCCAGATCGCGGCCGGCCGGGGCGAGGGCGAGGTGGCGCCACCGGTCGTGGTGTCGGAGCCGTGCCGCCTCGTCGTGCGCCGGAGCACGGGGCCGGCGCCCGCGGGCTGACCTGCCGCCCCAACACCGGGCGGACTGGTGCGCACCGGCCCCGGCGAGTCGGGGCCGGTGCCCAGGGCCGGTGCCCAGGGCCGGTGCCCAGGGCCGGTGCCCAGGGGCCGGTGCCCAGGGCCGGTGCTCACCAGGCGAGCGTACGGGCGCCCCACATCGCCATCCCGGTCGTCGGACGAGCGGAACAGCACCGTCTCACCGCGAGACGGTGCGATTCGGGCCACGGGCCGACCAGAAGCGCACCCCGACGCGCCCGTACGCTCACGACGCGACCAGGCGCCCAGGGCCGGTGCCCAGGGCCGGTGCCCAGGGCCGGTGCCCAGGGCCGGTGCCCAGGGCCGGTGCC
>JBAXFC010000460.1:0-3435 GCA_037140135.1 Chloroflexota bacterium | reverse complement strand
TGCTGCAGGGCGCCGCCAACCCGACCCTGATCGTCAACTGGACGCTCCTGATCGCCTTCCTCGTCGGGCACGATCACCGTGGACCGGACGGCACCCGCGTCCTCCGGCTCGATCACCGCGACGACCACGACCGGCACCTCGATCAGCGTCTCGTTCAGCGCAAGCGACGCCTCGTCCGCGCTCACCGGGGTTGTGGCGTACTCCTCGACGTCGGCCGCGCTCACCTCGCCCACGCAGTGCGGCGCGGTCTCGGGCGCGTCCACCTCGGGCGTGATCACCTGCACGATCCCGGCCGTTGACGCCACGTACTACGTCTACACCCGGGCAACGGACGCGGCCGGCAACACCGAGGCTGCCCCGGGAGCGGCCGATGACTCCATCGTCCGCGACGCGACGGCGCCCACGGCGCTGCTGAGCCCGGTGGCGGCCGTGACCTCGGGCAATCCGGCCTACACACTCACCCTCAGCGAGAACGTGGCGGACCTCGCAGCCCCCGACTTCACCCGGGGCGGCACGGCCACGGGCTGCGTCGTCTCCCCGGCGGGCTCCGGGACATCCCGGACGATCACCCTGACCGGCTGCACCGAGGGCACCACCACCCTGACCCTGGACGCGGGCTCCATCACCGATGCCGCCGGCAATGGCGGGCCGGCTGTCGCGGTTCCCGGCGGGACGGTCACGATCGACCGGACCAGCCCGTCCGTCCCGACCTTCGCGCTGCGCACGGCATCGGACACCGGCCGCCTCACCGACGACCTGCTGACCAGCGCGACCTCGCTCGTCTTCGACCTCGTCTTCGCCGAAAGCGTCACCGGCCTGACCGCCGCCGACCTCGTCCCGGGCGGGACGGCCACCGGTTGCGTGGTGACGCCGGGCGGGTCCGGGACCACCTACACGATCACCCTCACCGGTTGCACCGAGGGCACCGTGACCCTCGCGCTCAACGCCAACGCCGCGGCCGATGCGGCCGGCAACACCGGTCCGGCGCCGTCCTCGATCACGCTGCCGGCGATCACGATCGACCGGACTGGGCCGTCGCTGGGGATCGTCGCGAACCAGTCCTCGCCCACGACGACATCCGAGCTCAGCTTCGGCCTGGGCGCCTCCGAGGCGCTCGACTGCGGGACGATCTCGACCGCTGCCGGTGTCGACCTCACCACCACGGGCGTCGCGTCCTTCGGCGCGGTGACCGGTGCCGGGACCACCCTCTGCACCATCCCGGCCACGGCCTCGGCCGGTGATGGCCAGGAGGGCACGGTCACGCTCGGCCTGGGCTCCGCCTTCTCGGTCGCCGACGACGCCGGCAACACGACCACGAGCGTGAGCGGTCTGCCGATCGAGGTCCGCGTGGACCGCAAGGCGCCGGCCATCACCGCCGCGTCCGCGACCGCGGCGCTCACGAAGGTCCAGCCGTCGTACACCATCACCTTCAGCGAGCCGGTCTCCGACCTCACCGCCGAGGACCTCGCCATCGACCCGGCCGGCACCGCGACCGGCTGTCTCGCCGGCGCCCCGGTCGAGGTCGCCGCCTCCTCGATGACCTCGTTCACGATCGATCTCACGGGCTGCTCCGACGGCACCGTGAGGCTCGCCCTGGCGGCGTCGTCAGCGGTGGACGTGGCCGGCCACAGGGCCCCGGCCTCCCCGTATGCCTTCCCGACGGTCACCGTGGACATGACCACCCCGGCCGTCTCCCCTCCTGCGGTCACCCCCAGGGCGGGCCTCAGGCTGACCGGGACCGCCGTCCCGGTGACGGTCGCCTGGACCGGCAGCGACACGGGCGGCTCCGGGATCGCGGGGTACGTGCTCTCGCGCAGCACCGACGGCGGCTCGACCTGGACCGCGGTCACGACCACCGTCGCGATCTCCTGCGCCACGACCGTGCCGTCCACCGGCAGCACCCGGTTCAAGGTTGTCGCCACGGACAAGGCGGGCAACCAGACCGAGGCCACCGGCATCGCGACGGTTGCGCTGGTGCAGCAGGCGAGCGGCGTCGTGTACGCGAAGACCTGGTCCGTCCAGGCGCTGGCCGGCTTCTCGGGCGGCTCGGTGAAGTGGTCCAAGGTCGCGAGCGCCACGGCGTCGTACACCTTCACGGGCCGCGGCATCGCCTTCGTGACCACCAGGGCCGCCACCCGGGGCAAGGTGCGGATCTACGTGGACAACGTGCTCCAGGGCACCTACGACCTCAAGGCCACCGCGACCGGGTACCGGACGCTCGCGTGGCAGAAGTCGTGGGCGACGAGTGCGAAGCACACGGTGAGGATCGTCGTGCTGGCCACGGCCGGCCGGCCGCGCGTGGACCTCGATGCCTTCGTCGTCGTGAAGTAGTCCAGGGGAGGCGCGGATCGGCCGGCCCGCGGCCGGCCGATCCGTCCCGCACACGCCCACGTGCGCAGAAGCGTTGACGTGGCGCGCGGGGCTCCTGTATCTTCGCGCCATCCCCACCGGCCACGCGCGACGGCCTCCGATTCTGCGCGTGCCAGGCCCGTGGCGCGACCATCGCTCCCCGCCGGATCGTCCGGTGGCGGACCCCACCCCTCGAGGTGCGCCCACCCCATGCCGAACGGCCCCGACCAGCGCCCGAGCCGCAACCGCCGGCCGCGACGTCGCCCCCAGAACAGCGGCAGCCGCCTGCCCGTCACCGAGCAGGAAGAGGTTGCCGAGCTCGAGGCCGCCCGCGAGCGCAATGACCTCGATGTCCGCGACCTGCGCGAGATGTCGGTCAAGCAGCTGCGCGAGGTGGGCGTCAAGCTCGACATCGAGGATCCGTCGGCGAGCCGCGTGGACGACCTGGTGGACCAGATCCTCCAGGCCCAGACCGAGCGCGCCGGCCTCGACTACGCATTCGGCATCGTGGACATCGTGGACGATGGCTACGGCTACATGCGCCGTCACGGCCTTCTGCCCAGCCCGGAGGACATCTACGTCTCGTCGAGCCAGGTCCGCCGCTTCGGCCTGCGGATCGGCGACCGCGTCACCGGCGCCGTGCGCGCCCCGCGCGAAGGCGAGAAGTACTGGGGCCTGATCCGGGTTGACAGCGTCAACGGCGTGGATACCGATACCGCCCGCCGCCGGCCGTACTTCAACGACCTCACCCCGATCCACCCGATCGAGCTGATCAACCTGGAGTCGGACCCCAAGAACCTCTCCCAGCGCCTGGTCAACCTGGTCAACCCCATCGGCAAGGGCCAGCGCGCGCTGATCGTCTCCCCGCCCAAGGCCGGCAAGACGATGCTCCTCAAGAGCATCGCCAACGGCATCACGGCCAACTACCCGGACATCCTCCTGATGGTCGCCCTCATCGGCGAGCGTCCGGAAGAGGTCACGGACATGCGCCGTTCGGTTGACGGCGAGGTCATCAGCTCCACCTTCGACGAGCCCACCGAGAACCACACCCACGTGGCGGAGATGGCACTCGAGATCGCGAAGCGC
>JBAXFC010000459.1:0-3437 GCA_037140135.1 Chloroflexota bacterium | reverse complement strand
GTTCGGGACGGACGCGCGCAGCATCGCGTACTGGAACCGCGACCAGTACCCGAGCCTGGACCCGGAGTCGCCGGGCTACAACCCCAACGGCCTCCAGCGCGGCTGGGTCCTGCGGATCATCCCCAACCAGGCGTACGTGCCCCCGCCCGGTGACGGCGAGACGGGCGAGCAGGCCACGCCGACACCCGCCGACGACTACGAGAGCGCATCGCCCGACGCCTCCGCGGCTGCCGGATCGGGCGACCCGTCGGCGACGGCGACGGCAGCCCCGTAGGACGGTATCCTCCGGCCATGGCAGCCTCCGGGGGCCGACCGCCCCGCATCGTCGTCACGCTCATGGTCGCCGCACAGCAGCCCGAGGTGGAGATCGCGCTGCGCAAGAACGCGCTCTACGTGGACTCCGTCGTGCGCCATGGCGCCACCGCGATCCCGCTCGACGCGACCGCGTCGGCTGCGGACCGGGCGGGCGCGTTCGCGTCCATGGACGGCCTGCTGATCACCGGCGGCGCCGACATCGAGCCTGCCCGCTACGGCGCGACGATCGCAGGCTCCGAGGGGATGGAGCCCGATCGGGACGAGCTCGAGGCGCAGGCGTACGCCGCCGCGGACCGGCGCGGGCTGCCGATCCTGGGCCTGTGCCGTGGCCTCCAGGCGATGAACGTGTTCGCTGGTGGCACGCTGGTCCAGCATGTCGACGGCCACGCAGGCCCCGGCTACGGGCACGGGCCCGCCCACACCCACGAGTTGCGGATGGAGCCGGCATCGCGGATGGCCGGACTCCTCACGGGTGGGTCCGCGGGCGGCGACGGGCTCTACACGGTCAACAGCTACCACCACCAGGCCGTGCTGCTGCCGAACCTGGCGCCTGCCTACGTGGCGGCCGGCTGGTCATCGAGCCCGGACGGCGATCTCGTCGAGGCGCTCGAGTCGTCGGCGGGACCATGGCGGATGGCGGTCCAGTGCCATCCCGAGCGCACCGAGTCCACGCCCCGCACCTTCGAGCGGCTGTTCGCCGCGTTCGTCGAGGCCTGCCGGGTCCGCTGATCCGCCGGGTGGCGCGGCCCTCGGACGGCGCGGCCCGAGGCCGGTCGCCGGGGAGCATCGCCTTGCGCCCGGCCCCAGCGGACCGCCGTTGCACAGCTAGAGCCGCCCCGCCTCGATGATCCGGTTGAGGAACTGGCGGGTCCGCGGCTCCCGGGGCTCGGAGAAGATCTGCGACGGCGGCCCCTGCTCGAGGATCCGCCCCGCATCGAGGAAGCAGACGCGGCTGGCGATGTCCCGGGCGAAGCCCATCTCGTGGGTGGCGATGAGCATCGTCATGCCGCCCGCCGCCAGCTCGCGGATGACGTTGAGGACCTCTGCGACGAGCTCCGGGTCCAGCGCGGACGTGACCTCGTCGAGCAGCAGGATGTCCGGCTGCATCGCGAGCGCCCGGACGATGGCCACCCGCTGCTGCTGGCCGCCGGAGAGCCGGTCCGGGAACTCGGCGGCCTTGTCGGCGAGGCCGAAGCGCTCCAGCAGGGCGGTCGCGTCACGGGCCGCGTCGGCGGGGTTGCGCCGGAGCGCCTTGCGCGGCCCGAGGGTGACGTTGTCGAGCACGCTCATGTGGGGGAACAGGTTGAAGGCCTGGAAGACGATCCCCACCCGCCGCCGGATCTGGTCCACCTTGACGCCGCGGGCGGTGATCTCCTCGCCCTCGATGAAGATCCGGCCGGCATCGATCGGCTCGAGCAGGTTGATGCAGCGCAGGAGCGTGGACTTGCCGCTGCCGGATGCGCCGATGAGCGCGATGACCTCGTGCTCGGCCACCTCGAGGTCGATGCCCGAGAGCACCTCGAGGTCCCCGTAGGACTTGCGGAGGCCGCGGATGGAGAGGGCGGTGGTGTTCACGGGCCGGTCATCACGCTGCGGCCGCGAAGACCGCCCGACCCGCCGCTGCGGCGCGACTGCTCGCGGGCCAGGAGCCAGTCCGTGAACCGGGCCAGCGGGATCGTGACCACCAGGAACACGAGCGCGGTGGCCATCAGGGGGGTGAAGTTGAACTTCGCCTGCTGGATGATCGTGCTCTGGCGGAAGATCTCGACCACGCCGATGGAGGACACCAGGACCGTGTCCTTCTGGAGGCCGATGAAGTCGTTGAGCAGCGGCGGGATCACCCGTCGCACGGCCTGGGGGACGATCACGTGGCGCATCGCCTGCGCCTCGGACAGGCCCAGGGACCGGGCGGCCGACCCCTGGCTCGGGTGGATGGACGCGATCCCTGCCCGGTAGACCTCGGACACGTACGCCGAGTAGATCAGCGTGAGCGTGATCACCGCCCAGAAGAAGGGCTCGGTGGGGACGCCCGGGATGCCGAGGCCCGGGATGCCGAACCCGAGCATGAAGATGACGAGCAGGCCGGGCAGGGCGCGGAAGACGTCCACGTAGACCGTGGCCAGCATCCGCACCGGGAAGAAGACCGGACCCGGCAGGCTGCGCAGGACGGCCAGCAGCAGTCCGAAGCCGAGGATCAGCACCTCGGCGACCGCGAACATCTGGATGTTGACCCAGAACTTGGCGACGATCTTGGGCAGGCTCTCCCAGAAGACCGGCCCGTTGAGGAACTTCTTCTGGAACTCGGGCCAGCCGGACGAGTTGACGACGACGAGGGCGAGGACCGCGAGCACGAGCAAGGTGGAGACGAGGGCGATCAGCGTGGAGCGACCGCCCCCGGCCGGGAGCAGCCGGGAGCCACGCGCCGGCGTCGGCATCGCCGTCGCCGGACCTTGCGGGCCCCCGGTCGTCATGGGTGGATCAGATCAGCCGGGTCAGGGCTGGAAGACGGGCGCGTTGGCCTTGTCCGCCAGCCAGGTCTGCGTGATCTGGTCCAGGGTTCCGTCCGACTTGAGCGCCGCGAGCGCGCCGTTGACGCAGGCGGTCAGGGCACTGCCCTTCTGGAGCACCATGCTGAAGTGCTCGGCATCGGCACCGGTGGGCGCCGCGAACTGGCCGACGATCACGCCGTGGTCCATCTGGGCGGCCGTGATGTAGAAGGCGGTCGGCAGGTCCACGACGATGCCGTCGATCTGCTTGGCGTTGAGGCCGGCGATGGCCGCGTCGTTGGAGTTGTAGACCGCGGCGTCGGCCGTCGGCTTGATCGTGTCCGTGATGAAGGTGTAGCTGGTGGTGCCCTGCTGGGCGCCGAGCTTGAAGTCCTTGAGGGCCGCGATCGAGGTGATCTTGGTGATCGGCGTGTCGGCGTTGGCCACCAGGGCCTGGTTGACCGTGTAGTAGCCGTCGGTCATGTCCACGGCGGTCGCGCGGTCCGCGGTGAAGCTGATCTGGTTGATGTCGATGTCGAAGGTCTTGTCGCCGGGCGCGTACGAGCTGTCGAACGGGACGTAGGCCCAGGCGACGGCGCTCTTGTCGAAGCCGAGCTTGGCGGCTACGGCGTAGGC
>JBAXFC010000458.1:0-3445 GCA_037140135.1 Chloroflexota bacterium | reverse complement strand
GGATGGCGGTCTTCATCGCCGAGACGAAGGCCACGATCCTCACCCAGCAGCGTCGCGTGGGCGGGTCGTGCGACTGGGGCCGCCTCCGCTTCACGATGGACGGGGTCAGCTCCAAGGCCGTCCGCGAGGCGTTCCTGCGCCTCCACCGCAAGGGCCTGGCCTATCGCGCCGAGGCGCTCGTGAACTGGTGCCCCGGCTGCAAGACGAGCGTGTCGGACCTCGAGGTGATCCCGACGCCCGAGACCGGCTTCCTCTGGTCCATCCGCTACCACCTCGTGGACGAGGCGACCGGCCTGCCCGATCCGGATCGCACGGTCACCGTGGCCACCACGCGCCCCGAGACGCTCCTCGGCGACACCGCGGTCGCCGTCCACCCTGATGACCCGCGCTACGCGGACCTCGTCGGCCGCAAGGTCCGCATCCCGTTCGTGGAGCGCGACGTGCCGATCATCGCGGACCTGGTGGTGGAGCTCGCCTTCGGCACGGGCGCGGTCAAGATCACGCCTGCCCACGACCACAACGACAACGAGACCGGCAAGCGCCACGGCCTCGCGATGCCCACGGTGCTCGACGATGCCGCCCGCATCGCCCACACCGGCACCGCGTACGACGGTCTCGACCGGTACGACGCCCGCAAACGGATCCTCGAGGACCTCACCACCCTCGGCGACCTCGAGGGCGAGAAGCCCCACGAGATGGTCATCGGGCGCTGCCAGCGCTCCACCGACGTCGTGGAGCCGCGCCTCAAGACGCAGTGGTTCGTGCGGACCGCGCCCCTCGCGGAAGCCGCCCTGGCCGCCACGCGCGGCGGCCGCACGCAGGTCCTTCCCGAGCACTTCGAGAAGACCTGGGAACACTGGATGACCACCATCCGCGACTGGAACGTGTCGCGCCAGCTCTGGTGGGGCCACCGGATCCCGGCCTGGTACTGCCCGGACGGCCACGCCACGGTCAGCGCGGAGATCGAGGGCCCGGCGGCCTGCGACGTGTGCGGACGCCCCGCGGCGGACCTCACCCAGGACCCCGACATCTTCGATACGTGGTTCAGCTCGGGCCTGTGGCCCTTCTCGACCCTCGGCTGGCCCGATGCCACCGAGGACATGCGCCGCTTCTACCCGGGCTCGGTCATGGAGACCGGCTACGACATCCTGTTCTTCTGGGTCGCCCGGATGATGATGCTGGGCATCGAGCTCGTCGGCGACGCCCCCTTCCACACGGTCTACCTCTCGGGCCTCATCCGGGACCCGTACGGCGCGAAGATGTCCAAGACCAAGGGCAACACGGTCGATCCGCTGGCCACGATCGACGAGATGGGCGCCGATGCGCTCCGCTTTGCCGTGGTCCACGGTGCGACGCCGGGCAACGACCAGCGGTTTGGTCCGGCGAAGGTGGAGAACGCCCGCAACTTCGCCAACAAGCTCTGGAACGCCACCCGCTTCGTGCTGGGCGCCCGGCCGGCCTCGATCCCCGAGGACGCCGAGCGCCGGCTGCCGTCGATGGAGCACCTGGGTCCCGCCGAGCGCTGGATCCTGTCGCGCGCGAATGCCACCACGGCCGCCGTGGACAAGGCGATGGCCGACTACGGCTTCGGCGAGGTCACCCGGATCCTGTACGACGCCATCTGGAGCGAGTACTGCGACTGGGGCATCGAGCTTGCCAAGGTCCGCCTGTCGGACACGAGCCTGCCGGACACCGAGCGCGAGGCCACCTGGTGGGCCCTCGTCGAGGCGCTCGACACGTACCTGCGCCTGCTGCACCCGGTGATGCCGTTCATCACCGAGCGCCTGTGGGCGGCGATCCCGCACCGCGCCACGGATCCCGAGCTCCTGATCGTGGCCCGCTGGCCCGGGGTGGGGGAGCGTGACGCGGCGGCCGAGACCGAGGTGGGGACGCTGGTCGAGCTGGTGCGCGCCGTGCGCAACGCCCGCGCGGACGCCAAGGTCGAGCCCGCAGCGTGGATGCCGGTGGATGTGTACGTGGATCCGGCACTCGGGCATGCGCTCGAGGCGCTGCGTCCGGCGCTGGAGCGGCTCGCCCGGGCCAGGCCGCTGCGCCGGCACCTGACCCCGGAGAGCCTCCACGGCATCGCCGGGGCGGCGGGCGGCCTGACCGTCATCGCCGCCGGCGCCGAGGCGATCGTGGGGACCGGCGACACGGCCGATCCCGCGGCTGCCGAGGCGGATCGCGCGCGCCTGGACAAGGAGCTCGCCGACGCGGAGCGCATGCTCGAGTCCGCTCGGGCACGCCTGGCCAACGAGGCGTTCACCTCCAAGGCACCGCCCGCGATCATCGAGGGCGCTCGTGCCCGCGAGGCCGAGCTCGCCGACCAGGTGGACAAGCTGCGGGCCCGGCTGGGCCGCTGACAATGGCAGGGCGCCACGCTGCTACGATGACGCCCTGCCAGCAGGCCGCCGACCGGAGGACGCCGTGCCCCTCGAGTTCCTGAAGCGCCGCGGCGACGGCGAGCAATCGGCCCCGTTGCCTGCCTCCAAGTCCGCCGCGCCCGCCGGGATGCCGGAAGAGGTCGTTGCCCAGGACTTCACGCTCAAGCTCTATTACGCCGGCAAGAGCAGCGAGGGCGTGCGCATGCGCACGGGCCCCAAGGCCATGGCCGAGCTGCCGCAGATGCTCAATGGCATCACCCGGCACGAGGTGGAGGTGGTGGAGCCCCTGCCGCTCGAGTTCGCCCAGGCGATGCCGCAGATCGTGCGGCCGTCCGAGGCGATGCAGTGGATCGGCGCGCACAGGGACCTGAGCCCCATCACCCGGCATGCGCTCCTGGTCCTCGAGACGATCGATGCGGTCGATCTTGCGTTCGACACCTTCGCCTGCACCCTCCTCGACGGCGAGGTGGACACCTCCGGGTATCCCGAGTACAACGCCGTCATCGGTGGCGTCGCGTCCCACTGGGACGAGGCGACCGGTGACATGATCGTCCGGGCCGTCGTCGGCTGGGGTGGTCGAGGGGTCCGCGGTGACACGGACCGGATCGGCCAGCGGCTCCTGTCGGCGATCCTGTCCAACATCCTGGCCAACCGGTACGCGATGGGCCTGACCGCGGTGGACCGCCCGGTCCCCGCCGCCGGCCGTGGCGGTCTTGTCTGCGCGCACTGCGGCTTCGCGTCCGGCCACGAGCGCGCCTTCTACTGCCCCAAGTGCGGGATGCGGCTGCTCCGCGGCTGATCCCCTCAAGCTTCGAGCCCTGATGCCGATCTACGACTATCTCTGCACCAACTGCGACCATCGCGCAGACATCCTCCACGGGATCAACGACCCGGGGCCCAACTTCTGCCCGTCCTGCGGCCAGGAGGGGATGATGCGCAAGCAGTTCACGACGCCCGCGATCCACTTCAAGGGATCCGGCTGGGCGAAGAAGGACCGTGGCGGATCCCCGGCCGGGACCAGGGCCGCCAACAAGGGGGCCGAGAGCGGCAAGTCGGAGTCC
>JBAXFC010000457.1:0-3451 GCA_037140135.1 Chloroflexota bacterium | reverse complement strand
TCTCCGACGCCCGTCGTTCCGTCGCCCGCGCCGGATCTCCAGGTCTACTGGCTCCGTCTCATGGTCACGCAGGCACTGGCGCCGCAGTACGTGTTCGCGATGGCGCCCCTGCTGGTCATCACCGGTGACGGGATGGCCGTCTCGCCGGGTGCCGTTCCGTCCCCCTACCCAGGCCCCCTCGTGGCGCCGCTCGTCGGTGCGCAGGTCACCGAGGCAGGCCGGGCCAAGATCATGGCATGGGCCGCGGAGCTCGGCCTGCTCAGCGGCAAGACGGACTTCTCAGGCGCGGGCGGCATGATGCCCGGTGGCCAGATCGGCCGGATGGAGCTCACCGTCGACGGCAAGAAGCTCATCCTCACGGGTCCGTTGGGCATCACGGCGGACAACCCGTCGCCCGGATCGGCCGAGGCGTTCGGCGTGATGTGGGATCGCCTGACGAGCCTCTCGACCAGCCTGCCGGGGGAGACTGGACCGCAGTCGCCGTACACGCCGGTCGCCTACTCCGTGCTCGTCGGGCCCAGCCCGGCGCCGGATCCCAACCTGCCGCAGGCGCCCGTGGACTGGCCGCTGGACGTGGCCCTCGCCACCTTCGGCGGACCGGTCGCCGGCGGGACGCTCCGCTGCGGGACCGTGGACGGGGCCGATGCGCTCACCCTGGGAAAGGCTCTCGCTGCTGCGAATGCACTCTCAGCGTGGGTCCAGGATCCCACGACCAGCGCGACCTTCGGGCTCACTGTCAGGCCCCTCACCCCGGGTGAGGACGCCTGCGCGGAGACCTTCGGCGGCTGACGTCGGCTGACGTCGGCGGGTGCAGCAGGCACGGCCTATCCTTGGGGACCCGCAACCACGCGGGAGCCTCGCTCGGAGACGGGACACCGTTGCACCCCTCGACGCCGACCCACCACCGGTTGCTGTCCTCGTGGGGTGGCGCGCGGAGCCGATCCGGCCGAGTGCCGCCCCGGGCCGGGGTCCGCCGTGCAGGCTGATCCCCCGACGCCGGCCGAGGGCCCGGTCGAGCCCGCGGTCAGCGTCCTGATCCCGTGCTGGAACGCGGAGCGCTCGATCGAGGCCGCGATCGCCTCGGTGCTGTCCGAAGTCGGGGCTCCGGTCGATTGCGTGGTCGTGGACGATGGCTCCACCGACGGCACCGTCGCCGTGGTCAACGCGATCGCCGCCCGCGATCCCCGGGTGGTCCTCGTCGAGTCACCGGTCAATGCCGGTGTCTCGGCGGCCCGGAACCGCGGGCTGCGTGCCGTGCGCGGCGAGTGGCTCACGTTCCTCGACGCAGACGACGTCCTGCTGCCGGGATGGCTCCAGGCCTTGCACGGCACCGCCGTCGCCACCGACGCCCTCGCGGTCGTCGGGCAGCGTGTCTGGACGGACGGCGTCCAGACCTGGATCTCGCCGCACTACGACCGGCCCGACGTCCGGAGGCCCGGACGCAAGTCACTGGCGGCGAACCCCGGCTTGCTCTACTACGCCTCGGCCACGGGCAAGCTCATCAACCGCTCGTGCTGGGAGGGCCTGGAGTTCGAGGGACGGATCCTCGGCGACCAGCCTTGGACGATCCGCGCCCTGCTGCGCGCCGGCGACCGGATCGAGGTCGTGAGCGACACGATCTACCAGTGGAACCGGCCGCGTCCCGGGAGCGACGCCACCTCGATCACCGCCGCCAAGCGGAGTTCCGCCCGCACCGCCGCTGCCGCCGTGCTCGTCGCGGTCGGCGCGGTCCGGCAGGTGGCCGACGAGGCGGAACGGGTGATCGCCGACCCTGTCGTCCGTCTGGCGCTGGTGGGCGCCTACGTCGAGCGGCTGGTCAGCTCGGACTTCACCGGGCCGGTCGTGCGCTCGGTCGCCCTGCGCGACGACGGTGCAGCCGAGCTCCTCGCGGCGATCGCCGCGTTTCTTCGGGCGGCACCGCAGGATGCCGTCGGATCCATGCGACCGGTGCTGATCGGGCTGGCGCTGCCGCCCCTGCTGTACTGGTGGAAGGTCCCGGGGGACGCACGCACGTCCGCGATGGACGTCGTGACCGCCGGCGCCGGGGCGGCGGCCGCGGCGCGGTCCGCCGGGCTGACCGGCATCGGGTGGCGCATCCTCGGCGGTATCGCGACCGTCCGCCGCAGCCGGGCTCGTGTCGTGGCTGACGTCGCGCTGGTCACCCTGTCGCTGCTGGCTGCGCTGCCGCTGCTGGCTCTCAACCGCAGGCTGCACGCGAGCGGCTGACGGGCTCGCAGGCCGGCGACCGGTGGGCCGTGAGGATCGGCTCCGTGGCGGCTTGGTCGAACGCGCAGGGGCCATCGGCGCAATCGGGCGTACCTTGGATTGATCGGCACCCTAGACTGACGACAGGGCCCGCCGGGCCACCGCTTCGAGGAGGGGAGTGCCATGGGGCGCAGACTGCTCGCCGCCGTTGTCGCCGCCGCGCTGCTGGCCGGCTGCGGAGGCGCCGCCGCCACGCCGACGGCTGCCCCGGCCACTGCCGAGCCGACGGCCACGACGTCACCCACCAAGGCACCGATCGTGACCGAGGCCCCCATCACGACCCCCGCGGCGGACACGCCGACGCCGGGGACGGTCATGACCGCCTCCTGCGGCGCCGTGGCGCTGCGCAAGGAGCCCAGGAAGACGGGCCAGCTGGTCATCCGGGTCGCCGCGGGCTCGAAGGTCAACGTGGTGGGATCGGTCTCGGGGGACGCTTACGCGGCCGGCACCTGCGGCCCGTCGGGCAAGAAGTGGATCAAGATCGACCAGGTGGACGGCGCCTCGATCCAGGCGACCTACGGCGTGGTCTTCGTCTACGCGGCGGCCGGCTTCTTCAAGTAGGCCCTGCGCCCCGGGAGGCGGCGCGGGCCGGACGCAGACGGCGCCGGCCCGGTCCGCTGGTGGCGTCAGCGCGCCGCGACTGCGGAGATCTCGATCCGGTACTGGGGGTGGGCCAGTTTCGCCTCGACCGTCGCCCGGGCCGGCGGGTTGGCCCTGTCCACCCAGGCGTCCCACGCCGTGTTCATCTCGGCCCAGGTCCCGATGTCGGTGAGCCAGATCTGGACCGTGAGGAGCTTCGACTTGTCCGTGCCGGCCGCGGCCAGGTGGGCGTCGATCTGGTCCAGGACGTCGCGCGTCTGCTCGGCGACGCTGGCGCCCTCGAGCTCGCTCACGTGGCCGGCCAGGAAGACGAGGTTGCCGTAGCCGACGGCCTCGGACATGCGGACGCCGGGGTCGATGCGCTCGATGGTCATGCGATGGGTCTCCTCGGATGATGGTCGGGGCCCATTGTCACGTGACGGACGGAAGCCTGTAGCCTCTCGCTGTGCATCACGAACGTCCCGACCATCCCGGCGGCGCCGACGCCTCTGCCCCGGACCCTGCGCCGCTCGCTGCGCTGGTCCGCTCGCACGTGCTCGACGCCGAGCTGGGCGGGCTCCTGTGGCTCCTGCTCGACGCCCGCACG
>JBAXFC010000456.1:0-3470 GCA_037140135.1 Chloroflexota bacterium | reverse complement strand
CCAGTACTCCATCGCCCACTACCAGGAGCGGCTGGCCCGGATCCGCGAGGCCGTCCCCGGGATCGCGCTCTCCACGGACGTGATCGTCGGGTTCTGCGGCGAGACCGATGAGGAGTACGCGGACACGACCCGGCTGCTCGAGGCAGTCCGCTACGACCAGGTCTTCGCCGCCGCGTACAGCGAGCGCCCCGGCACCCCGGCGACGAGGCTTGCCGACGACGTGCCGGCGGCCGTGAAGCGGCAGCGACTCGTGGACCTGCTCGCGGCGCAGGAGGCGATCGGCCTCGAGCGCAACCGCGCCTGGATGGACCGGATCGCCGAGGTCCTGGTTGACGCCGTCGTCCCCGCGCGCGGCCACGACCACGACGGTGAGGCCGATCCGGACGCCGAGGAGCCCGCCGGCACCAGCACCTCCCGCAACGCGTTCGCGAACCTGCCGGCCGGCATCGCCCACCTCGTCGGCCGGAGCCGCGAGAACAAGCTCGTGCACGTGGCCGGGGCGCCGTCCCTGCTGGGCACGACGATCGCCGTGCGGATCGAGCACGCCGGCCCGTACGCGCTCCGGGGGACCCTCGCCTGAGCCTCGCACCGCTCGTCGTCATCGGCGGGCCCACCGCCACCGGCAAGACCGCCGTCTCCATCGCCGTCGCGGAGGCCCTGCGCACGCGCGGCATCCCGGCCGAGATCGTGTCCGGGGACAGCCGCCAGGTCTACCGTGGCCTGGACATCGGGACAGCCAAGGCGACCCCCGACGAGCGCGCCCGCGTCGTCCACCACGGGATCGACCTCGTCGATGCTGATGCCGCGTACTCCGTGGCCGAGTTCCGGGCCCACGTGCTCGCGGCGCTCGAGGCGCTCGGTGACCGCGGCGGTATCGGGATCCTCGCCGGCGGCACCGGGTTCTGGCTGCGGGCCGTTGCAGCGGGGATCGACACCGACGCCCTTCCCCACGATGCCGCGCTGCGCGAGCGCCTCGAGGCGGAGCTCATCGCGGGTGGGATCGCGCTGGCGGCGCGCAGGCTGCGGCAGATCGCGCCCCGCCTTGCCTCGCGGACGGACCTCAAGAACCCCCGGCGCGTCGTGCGTGCGCTCGAGATCGCGGAGCTGCGGGGAGACATGCCCCTGCCCGAGCCGCTCGGGTACGGGGCGCCGGTCCTGGGTGTGCAGCTGGCCATCGAGCCCGCCGAACACCGGCGGCGGATCGCGATCCGGGCACGCGCGCAGTTCGACGCGGGGCTGGTCGAGGAGGCACGCGCGCTGCGAGAACGGTTCGACCCCTCGCTGCCGGCCTTCACCGCCATCGGCTACCACGAGAGCTGGGCATTCCTCGACGGCACCTCCACGCTGGAGCAGGCCATCGAGGCCGATGCCGCCCGCAACGTGGCCTTCGCCCGGCGCCAGCGGACCTGGTTCCGCTCGGAGCGCACGCTCGAGGTCCTCGATGCAACCTCGGACCCGACCGCGGACGTGCTGGCCCGCGTGGAGGCCTTCGTGTCCGGCCTCGAACGCGCCTGAGGGAGTCCGAGCGGGCAGCGGGTACCATGACGGGCGATGAGCCCCAGAGAAGCGATCGACATCGCGCCCCCCGTCGAGAAGGCGTTCCTGCTTGCCGTCGATACCGGCGCGGACGAGGGCTGGGGCGCCGAGGACAGTCTCTCCGAGCTCGCCGCCCTCGCGATCACCGCCGGAGCGGAGGTCGTCGGCGCGGAGTGGCAGAACCGCCGCCACCCGGACCCCAACTGGTACGTGGGCAAGGGCAAGGCCGAGGAGCTGCTCCAGGCCAAGTCCGAGACCGGCTTCGACGTCCTGGTCGCGGACGATGAGCTCAGCCCCGCGCAGCAGAAGAGCCTCGAGTCCCTGCTCAACGTCAAGGTCATCGACCGCTCGCGCCTGATCCTCGACATCTTCGCCCTGCACGCCCAGACCCACGAGGGCCGCCTCCAGGTGGAGCTCGCCCAGCTGGAGTACCAGCTGCCGCGCCTGACCCGCCTCTGGACGCACCTCTCGCGCACCGGCGGCGGCATCGGCACCCGGGGGCCGGGCGAGAGCCAGCTCGAGACGGACCGCCGCCTCATCCGCGAGCGGATCAAGAAGATGAAGGCCAAGGTCGAGGACGTCCGCCAGCAGCGCCAGACCACGGCGCGCGGCCGCGACCGCCGCCTCTTCCCGACGGTCGCCATCGTGGGCTACACGAACGCGGGCAAGTCCACGCTGCTCAACTCGCTCGTGGGCTCCGTGGTCGCCAAGGCCGAGGACAAGCTGTTCGCCACGCTCGACCCCACGTCGCGCCAGGTCAAGCTCGGCGACGGGCAGACCGTCATCGTGACCGACACCGTGGGCTTCATCCACAAGCTGCCGCACCAGCTGGTCGACGCCTTCCGCGCCACGCTCGAGGAGGTCGTCCGCGCTGACGTCCTGGTCGAGGTGGTGGACGTCTCCGACGCGCACGCGACCGAGCACCGGGCAACCGTCCAGGCCGTCCTCGACGAGCTCGGTGCCGGAGACAAGCCGCGCCTGACCGCCTTCAACAAGGCCGATCTCCTGTATGCGGCCCTGGGCGCCGATGCCCCGGCCCCTGCCGTCTCGGGCTCGGTGCTCGTGTCCGCCGCGACCGGGTTCGGGCTGGACACGCTGCGCGCGGAGATCGCCGCCCTGCTGGCCTCGCTCTGGGAGGACGTGGACGTCGCGGTGCCGTATGCCGCGGGCGAGCTGCTGGCGCGCGTCCGGGAGCGCGGCACGGTCGATCTCGAGTACGGCGACCGCTCGGTCCGGGTCACCGGGCGGATGGCGCCGTCGATGGCCGGGGAGCTCCGTGCCGTCGGGAGCCGCTGGGCCGCGTCGCTCGCCGACGGCGCGGACGCCTGAGCCGCCGGACCCTCCCCCGATGACCGCCGCCTTCGTCCGCCGCGCCGGCACCGGCCTCCTGCCGGGCGGCCGCCACTTGACCTGGAGCGCCGCCGATGGGCGTCGGGGACGACGCTGGCGCTCCATCACCACCTCCGCCGATGGGCGCCTCGTGGCCTCACTGCTGCTCGAGACGGCACCCGACGGCGTGCTCACGCGCCTCGAGCTGGCGACATCGGCCGGGCTGCTCACCCTGCACCCCGAACCGGATGCGTCCGGGCTCCACGGGAACATCGTCCGGCCCAGCGGGCTCGAGCACGTCGCGCTGCCCTGGTCGCCGGCTCACCAACTGTTCGCCGCGGCATCGCCCGTGACCGGCGCCGTTGCAGCCGCGCGGCTGGACGCGGTCATCGGGGCAGGGGAGGGGGCCTCCGTGCCGGCCGTCGAGGTTGGCGAGGACCTGGTCGTGCGGCGGGCCACCTGGCGCGCGGCGCATGTCGCCGCTGATCGATGGCGGCTCCTCGCCGCCGATGGCAGCGCATCGCTGACCGTCACCCTCGACGCCGACGGGCTGCCGGCCGCGCTCGAGGACGGCATGACCTGGCCGATGGAGCTCGACGCGGGCG
>JBAXFC010000455.1:0-3476 GCA_037140135.1 Chloroflexota bacterium | reverse complement strand
CGTCCTCAAGCAGTCACGCGCGAGCGAGCTCGTCCGGGCGCTCACCGCCGCCGCGCGCGGCGAGTCGCTGCTCGACCCTGGCGTCACCGGTGCCGTGATGGAGCACATCCGCCTGATCGCCACCGGCGGGTACGCGGACGTCACCCAGCAGCTGACGGCGCAGGAGCGAAGGATCCTGCCCCTGCTGGCCGCCGGGAACACCAACAAGGAGATCGCCGCGCAGATCTTCCTCTCGGACAAGACGGTCAAGAACTACGTCAGCTCGATCCTCACCAAGCTGAACCTCGAGCGCCGCACCCAGGCGCCGGCGTTCGTGGCTGACCACCGCCGCGAGCTGGGGCCCCTCGATCCCGGCAACACATGAGAGCGATCGTCTGCACGGGCTACGGGCCGCCGGATGTCCTGCAGGTCCGGGACGTGGTGAAGCCCGTCCCGAAGGACGACGAGGTGCTGGTCCGGATCCGCGCCACGACGGTCAGCACGGCCGACTGCGAGCTGCGCCGGTTCGACTTCGCCCCCTGGATCTGGCTGCCGATCCGGCTGGCCTTCGGCATCTTCAGGCCACGGCAGCCCGTGCTCGGGCAGGAGCTTGGAGGCGACGTCGAGGCGGTGGGCAGGGCCGTCAGGTCCTTCCGGGAGGGCGACCGGGTCTTCGCTGCGACGGGCATCGGTCTCGGGGCGTACGCGGAGTACATCTGCCTGCGTGAGAACCCCAGGACGGGGGCCATCGCGACGATGCCGGCGAACCTGACCTACGAGGAGGCTGCGGCGGTGCCCTACGGGGGAGGCGAGGCCCTGGACTTCCTGCGGAAGGCGAACGTCAGGAGCGGCCAGCGCGTCCTGGTCAACGGAGCCGGAGGAAGCTTCGGCACGTTCGCCGTCCAGCTTGCCAGGCACTCCGGCGCCCACGTCACCGCCGTGGACAGTGCGGCGAAGCTGGAGATGCTGCGCTCGATCGGTGCCGACCGCGTCATCGACTACGCCGAGGTGGACTTCACCGCCGGCCCCGAGACCTACGACGTCATCTTCGACGTCGTCCGCAACACCCCGTCCGGGCGCGTGATGCGCCGGCTGACCGAGAACGGATGCCTGCTCATGGCCAACCCGGGCTTCCTGCAGATCGTGCGCGCCAGGTGGGCGGCGAGGGGGAGCAGGAAGCGGGTGTCGTTCGCGGCATCGGGGCCGACGAGCGAGGACCTCGCCCACCTGCGAGGCATGGTGGAGGCAGGCCGGCTGCGTCCCGTCATCGACAGGAGCTTCCCGCTCGAGCGGATCGTCGACGCCCACAGGTACGCCGAGAGCGGCCACAAGCAGGGCAACGTCGTCGTCGCCGTCGCGTAGTCGCTCCCGCGTACGCAGTCCCCGGGTGGGGCGGCACCGAGCCCCGTACGGTCAGCGTCCGGCTCGCCGCCGGCGCCCTGCAGGTTCGGACCGCTCCGAGAGGCCCGTCTCGACGCGGCGCCAGCCCCCGGCCATCACGCCCAGCTCGTCGAGGCTGAAGAGGCCGAGGAACGCGGACCGGACAAGGGGCACATGGCCGTCGAGCGCCTTCGCCAGGAGCTCCGAGCCGGCTGCCAGCAGCACGACATCGTTGCCGCGGTGGTCCTCGGCCGCGGTCTCGCTGCGGATGAGGCCGAGTCGCTCGAGGCGCTCGACGGCCCGGCTTGCCCCGCTCCTCGTGAGGACGCTCGCAGCGGCAAGGTCCTGTTGCCGCGCACGGTGGTCATCCGCCCACTCGAGCCGGAGCAGGATCTCGAACTCCGGATGACTGATCCCGCACCGGTCGGCGAGGTCGCGCTCGATCAGGCGCATCAGCCGTCCGTGCACGCCGAGGAGCCCGCCCCATGCGTCCCCCTCCAGCGTCGAGAACCGCTCTGCGCCCTGCCCGGATCCCGCCATGCCGTCCTCCGTGTGAACGTGCTTGACAATTGCGTGACTACGCACGCAATATGGTTGCGCAAGCACACATGTAGTGTACGGCGAAGGGAGACAGTCATGGCGGTACTTGAGATCGTGCGGTTCCGGGCCAGGGCAGGAGTGGACGAGGCCGAGCTGGCAAGGGTCAACGAGCGGTTCCAGCGCGAGGTTGCCCCGCTGCTGCCGGGTCTCGAGCGGCGCGAGGCCACCCGGACCGAGGACGGCGAGTGGGTCCTGGTCCTCCGCTATCGCGACGCGGGCAGCGCCGCGCGGGCGATGGGCAGTGACACCAGCGAGGTGTCCGGGCAGCTGATGACGATGATCGACATGGCGACCATGTCGCTTCTGCGCACGACGGTCGTCTCCGAGTAGCGAGACGGCAGACCGACGTTGATGCCCTTCCGTCTCCGACGAGGCGCCCCGACCGAGTCGGGACGCCTCGAGGCGTTCAGCGACGGGGTGTTCGCCGTCGCGATCACGCTGCTCGCCCTGGACCTGGCACGGATCCATGCGGATCCGGGTGCCACGCCACCGGTCACCCTGTTCAAGAGCCTGGCCGACCAGTGGCCGACACTTCTCGCGTTCGCAGGGGCATTCGCGTTTGTGGGCGTCGCCTGGACGAACCATCACAACGTGTTCGTCCGGGTGAAGGCCGTCTCGCGCTCGCTGAACGCCGCGAACCTCCTGCTGCTCGCCGGCGTGGCCGTCGTTCCGTGGGCCACGACGAACCTCGCCGAGGCCCTTGGCTCGTCGGGCACCGAGCCTGGGCGCGAGGCGATCCTTCTCTACGCGGCCGTCACGACCGCTGGAGCGATCACGTGGGGCCTGCTGTTCCACGTGCTCGCGTCGAACCCCGACCTGCTCGACGACCCGGAGCATGCCCACGGCTTTGCCACCGACCGCGCCGGCTCGCTCATCGGGATGGGGGCCACGGCCGGAGCTGCGGCGGTTGGATGGCTGCTGTCGCCGATCGTCGGGACGATGCTGCTGGCCCTGGTCCCGGTCCTGTTCGCCGTGGCGTCCGAGGGTTTCGAGCGCACCGGCCAACACCTGCCGCCAACGTCCGGGACCACGTGAGCGGAGCCCCAGGCCGGTGGGGCGGTGGCCGGGCTGCGCCCCCTCCGGATCGCCTCGACCTCGCCCGGGCGGGTCCTCAGCGCTCGTGGGCGGCTGGGCCCGGAGCGTGCGTCCTGGTCCGCGCGCCCAGCACCACCAGCGCCACAGCACAGAGGACCGCTGCCACCGCGTTCCCGAACATGGCGATGCCCAGCCCCACGGTCACCGACATCACGCCCATGATCGGCGGGTAGATCGTCGATCCGAGGACGGCCATGCCGGCGAGGGAGCCACCGACGGCTGCCGACCGATCGGGGAAGAGATCGCCGCCGATGGCAAGGATCGTGGGGAAGATCGGGCCCGCCGCGAGGCCTGCCAGCCCGAAGGCCGCGATCGAGACCGGCAGGCTCGGCGCCAGGACCGCCACGGCGATCGCCGCCCCCATGCCCAGCGCGCAGACGATCGTCGAGCGCCGGTGGTCGAAGCGGTCGATGACCGCGGCC
>JBAXFC010000454.1:0-3477 GCA_037140135.1 Chloroflexota bacterium | reverse complement strand
GTGCTCTGATGGTGCCGATCGATCACGCCTTCGTCAGGTTGGGGAAGGACCCAGGTCCGAGCGGGTGTCGATGTCGCGAAGCGTGGCGGCATCAGGGTCGAGGGCTCGCCACTCGGCGGCAGCGATCACGGCGGACGGGATGAGGTCGAGGGGACCACGAAGTCGTCGCCGATCGGCCGCGAGGAGGCTCCGGACGGCCGGCAGGGCAAGGGCGACGCGGACGGCCATCGGCAGCGCGGTGGGCGGCTCGATCCCGAGGGTCACGGCGCCGAGCGCCGGGTCGCGGGCGAGCGCGTCGGCCATCAGGGCGAGCACGCCCGGGACCAGCGACGGCATGTCCCCGCCGACGAGGATCGCCGTGTCGGGAGCGCCACCGGGTAGCGCGACCAGCGCCTCGAGGCCCACGAGGAGCCCGGCCAGCGGACCGCCGAACGCCTCGGTGTCACGGGCGACCAGGACTGCCGGACCCAGGTCCGGCACGGCGGCCTCCGGCGCCAGGACCACGACAACCGGCGAGGCGACACCGGTCACGCCGCCCACCGCATGCGCAAGCACGGACCGCCCGTCGAGGTCCGCGGCCAGCTTGTCACCCCCGAACCGCCGCGAGGCGCCACCGGCCAGCACGATCCCGGCCGGCCTCACGCCGGGGGCTCCTGCGCGGCCGCCGCCCGGGCCGCGAGGCGCGCGATGGTCTTGGGCCCCAGCACGTGCCCCTGGTCGGTCCGGCGCAGGAGCCCGCGCCGGTCGAGGTCCTCGAGGATCACCATCACGTACTTGCGGCTGCTCCCGGTCGCGTCGCGGAAGGCCGCCGGCGTCAACGGACCGCTCGCGGCCATCGAGAGGGCCCGCCGGCTGAGCTCGCGATAGGTCGTCGCCGCCCATGCCATGTCGTCCTCGAGCCGGACCATGCGGCCGGCCGTCTCGAGCGCCCGGACCCCGTCCGGCGGGCAGCCTGCAACGCGGGCGGCCTCTGAGAGCGACGGCGGTGCGGCAACGGACAGGATGGCCTCGAGCCGGTCCATCGCAGCCAGCACGACCGGGGGCAGGCCCCCGGCACGGGCAGGATCGCGGACCCGGTCCCCGTCCCGGGCCACGACCCCGGCTGCGATGAGCCGCTCGACCACGCCTCGTGCGACCTCATCCGCCCCGCTCCGGCCCACGGTCACGCGCCGGCGCGCCGCCAGCGCCAGCTCGGTCCGCAGCGTCGGCAACCCCAGGCCCGGCGAGTCCGGTTCCGCGGCGTGGTGCGCCGAGACCAGCTCCCGCGCCGCGAGGGTGAGCGACGCCTCCACGTCCGGGGCCAGGGTCCACGCCCCGTCCACGCGGAGTGCGCCGTGCAGCTCGAGGCGCGCGACCGCGACCGCTGCCTCGTCCCGGGCGGCGACGGCGGCCGCCAGCACCTCGGCCCGGGCCGCCGTGAGCCGCCGGCGCGAGACACCCCGTGGCGGCGCGGCATCCAGCACCAGCCCGCCACCGGCGCACCCGCCCGGCGAGGTCCGCCGCAGCGCGAACCGGTCCCCGGCCGCCACCGCGATCTCCGAGTCCAGGCGGAGCAGCGCGAGCGACGACCCGTCCACGAGTTCCAGTGCCTCCCGCGGGCCGCGGATGACCAGCACCGCCGCACTCTCCGTCCCAGCGTGGAGCCGCAGGCGATCACGATCGCCGGGCACCGACGAGCGCGACCCGGCCGCGAGTCCGGCAGCCGGCCGGACAAGCACCAGCACCCGCGACGTCGCGACCACCGAGGGATCAGTGGTGAGCACCTGGCCCCGCCGGAGGGCCCCCGCCTCGATCCCGCCGAGCAGCAGCGCCGTGCGTCCACCCTCCGCGGAGACCACCGTGGCGCCGCGCTCCTGGATCTCGCGGACACGGACCTCGTCGGCGCCCGGCACGAGCCGCAGCGACGCTCCGGCGGCGACGGGCCCACCTCGCAGGCTGCCGGTCACCACCGTCCCGCGACCCTTGACGGCGAAGACCCGATCGATCGCAAGGCGTGGCCGCCCGGCGGCACCACCGGAGCCGGCGCCGCCTCCCCGGGCGATCACCTGCGCCCGCAGGTGGGCGAGTGCGTCCCGCAGCGCCCCGATCCCCTCCCCGGTGACGCCGCTGACCGGGAGCACCGGCGCCTCCACCAGCCGGGTCCGCGAGAGGAGCGCCCAGACCTCGGCCACCACATCGGCCGCGCGATCCGGCTCCACGATGTCGATCTTGGTGACGGCCACGACGCCAAGGTCGATCCCCAGCGCGTCGAGCAGCTCGAGGTGCTCGAGCGTCTGCGCGTTCGGTCCGTCGTCGGCCGCGATCACGACCAGGGCCGCATCGATCTCGCCGGCCCCCACGAGCATGTTGCCCACCAGCCGGTCGTGCCCCGGCACATCGACGAAATCGAGCACGGCGCCGTCCGGCAGCGTCATGTGCGCGTACCCCACGTCGATCGTCATGCCCCGCCGCCGCTCCTCCGGCAGGCGGTCTGCGTCGATCCCGGTCAGCGCCCGCAGGAGCGTTGTCTTGCCGTGGTCGATGTGCCCGGCCGTGCCGACGACGACGCCCATCAGCGCCGGGCGACCTCGGCGATCCGCCGGGCGACGGTGGGATCGTCGACGCGGGCGACCGTGCGCAGGTCGAAGACCACCTCGTCGGCCTCCACGCGGGCGAGGATCCGGTCCGGGCCGCGCCGCAGCGCTGCCGCCGCACGGGACGCGGAGGCAGCCGCAACCGCGACGCCAAACGATGCCAGCACCTGCCCCGGCAGCGACCCGCCGCCGACCGGCGACTCGAGCGGGACGACCCGCACGGACTCGGTTGCGGCGCCCGCCTCGACCGCGGCGGCGGCAACGACCAGGGCGCGCTCGCGCAGCTCCTCGGCAGACGCGGCCATGGTCCGCCAGACGGGGATCTCGAGGGCCGCCCTGCCGGCCCGGTACAGCCCGAGCGTCGCCGCGACGCCGGCCAGGATCGCCTTGTCGGGGCGCACGGCCCGCGCCAGTGGATCGCGCCGCATGCGCGCCACGAGGTCTGCCCGGCCCACGATCAACCCCGCCTGCGGCCCGCCGACCAGCTTGTCGCCCGAGAACAGGACCACGTCCGCACCGGCCGCCAGCCGCTCGGACGGCGTGGGCTCATGGGCAAGGCCGAGGGCGGCCGTGTCCAGCAGCGCCCCGGACCCCAGGTCGTCGATGACCGGCGCGCCGTGCCGGTGAGCGGCCGCCGCCACCTCGGCCAGATCGGCCGACTCGGTGAAGCCGGCCATCGAGAAGTTGGACGGATGCACCCGCAGCACGCACGACGCCCGGCCGTCGGCCAGCGCCGCCTCGAAGTCCGCGGCCCTGGTCCGGTTGGTCGTCCCCACCTCGACCAGGCGCGCGCCGGCCCGCGCGACCATCTCCGGGATCCGCACGCCGCCGCCGATCTCGACCAGCTCCCCGCGCGAGACCGCGATCCCCGCCCCGCGCCGGCCGCGCCTGGTCGAGGTGGGGA
>JBAXFC010000453.1:0-3483 GCA_037140135.1 Chloroflexota bacterium | reverse complement strand
GCGCGATCCGCCGGTGCGCGGAGTCCGTGACCACGACGAGGAAGCGCTCCTCGCCGAGGCGCGTGACGGTGAGGTCGGCCTCGATCCCGCCGGCCGTGTTCAGCCACTGCGTATAGACGATGCGCCCGACCGGCACCGCCACGTCGTTCGCGGAGACCAGGCTCAGGACCCTCTCCGCGTCGCGGCCCTGGACGAGGAACTTGGCCATGAGCGACATGTCGAGCATTCCGACCGCCTCGCGGACGGCCCGGTGCTCGGCGGCCTGGAGCGGGAAGGACGCGTCGCGACCCCAGCCGTGCTCGATCAGGGGGTGCGTCCCCGCCTCCGCGAACCATTCCGGGTACTCCCACCCGGACGAGACGCTGAAGTGCGCCCCGGCGTCGGCGAGGCGGTCGTGGATGACCGAGCGGCGCACGTTGCGGCCGGTCTTCTGCTGCCAGGTTGGGAACGAGGAGTCACCGAACAGGGCGCCCAGCAGCTCCGGCGCCCGCGCCGCCCGGTAGGCGCGCGACGTGAGGAACGTCTGGTTGCGATCCACGGTGAGACCGGCGGTGTCCACGGGCGGCACGCCATCCGCGATCCACTGCGCAGTCATGCTGCCCACGCCGCCGGAGAGCAGGATGCCCAGGCTGTTGAGGCCGGACGCGACGAAGAAGTTGCGCAGCTCCGGCGACTCTCCAAGCTGCGGGGAGAGATCCGGTGTGAAGCTCTCCGGGCCGCAGAACATGGTGCGGATGCCGGCCTCGCGAAGGCTCGGGAAGCGGTCCATCGCGTCATCGAGGTAGCCGCCGATGCGGTCCCAGTCGGGCGGCAGGCTCGCGAACGCCACGTCGGCCGGCACCTTGTCCAGGGACCAGGCGGCGGCCTTGGGCTCGAACAGGCCCACGAGGATGCCGCCGCCCTCCTCGCGGTAGTAGCCGTATCGGTCCGGGTCCTCCACGATCGGCAGGTCCGCGTGCGCCCACGGGACCGTGTCGGTGATCAGGTAGTAGTGCTCGGCGGCCTGCAGCGGGATGGAGACGCCGGCCTTGGCGCCCAGCTCACGCCCCCACATGCCACCCGCGAGCACGACGTACTCGGCGCGGATGTGGCCGCGGTCCGTGTCCACGCCGGTGACCGCGCCATTGGCGCTGGTGAAGCCGGTGACCGTGGTGCCCTCGAAGATGCGCACGCCGGCCATGCGGGCGCCGCGGGCGTAGGCCTGGGTCAGGTCGGCGGGGTTGGCGCGGCCTTCGTCGGCAACGTAGAAGGCGGCGAGGACGTCATCGGTCTTCGCCTCGGGCCAGTGGCGCTTGAACTCCGCGGCCGAGATCTCCTCGTTGGGGACGCCGAAACCGCGCACGAACGAGGCCTCGCGCCGGAGCGTCTCCAGGCGCTGCGGCGTGCAGGCGAGATGGATGTGGCCGATTGGCCGGAACCCCGTGGACTGGCCGGTCTCGGCCTCCAGGGTCGTGCACAGGTCGCGCGTGTAGCGCGCCATCCAGAGCAGGGTCTCGCCGGCCATGCCGGCAGAGGTGATCAGGCCCGCCGCGTGCCATGTCGTGCCCGCGGTCAGCTGCCGCCGCTCCAGGAGCACCGTGTCGGTCCAGCCGAGCTTGCCCAGGTGGTAGGCGATGCTGGCGCCGATCGCCCCGCCGCCGACCACGACGACGCGCGCCTGGTCCGGGAAGGCCGCCCGCTCGCCGGCCTGCTGTTCCGACATCTGGTCACCCCAGCGCTGCCGGGCCCCGGCCTGGTCGATCGCCTGCCGTCCCCGGTACGCCCCGATCCTAGCCTCGGGATGGGCGGCAGCGGTGGCGGGTTCCGCCGGGCGGGCTGAACCTGTCGTTGCAGGCCCTCCGTCCCGAGGTCCGGCGCCGCCCGGCACGCGCCCCGGCATGCCCGGTCCCGTACCATCGGCAGGTCCGGCTGCAGGTCCGGGGCCCGTAGAGGAGACGTCCGTTGGCAACCAACTCGATCTTGCGCCCGCTCGCCTGGCGACTGGGCACGATGACCGCGGCCTGCGTCCTCGCCGTCAGCGCCTTCGCCACGGGGCCCACGCCCGTCCGCGCCGCCACCGAGAGCTGTGACACGGTTCTCGCGACGTCGGCCGGCACGTTGGCCGTCCACGTCCAGGTCCTCGGCTGCGGCGATCTGAGCAGCGATCCGCAGTACGGGGTCACGGTGGACCTGTTCCGGACAGGCAGCACGTCGCCCGTCCGCTCCTGGCCGACGGCGGCCGGTCCCAACGCCACCGTGGTGGACGAGATCGTCACCGTGCCCCGCGCCGGCGGCTACTACGTCGAGGCCCGGGGCTGGCCCACGTCGGACCCCACGTTCACCACGACGCAGCATTCCACGGCCGCCGTCATCAGCGACGGCGGCCTGGTCACGGTCTCCATTCCCACCATCGGCTACCGCATCGCCAAGATGTCCCCCACCGGCTATCCGGCCAGCGTCGCGTGGGTCAACACCAGTGCGCACCCCGCAGCGCAGTACGTGATGCAGCGCAGCATCGACGGCGGTGCCTTCGCCGACTACGCCAACCTCGAGGGGTCCGTGGCCGGCGCGTCGCTCCGCCTGGACGTGACGCTTGCACCCGGCCACACCTGGGCGTTCCGGGTGCTGGGCACCAACACCGTTGGCGCGGGCACCGATGGCCCGTGGGGCACCAGCGCCACCGTCGCCGCCAAGGGCTACAACGAGCTCCACCCGCGGTTCGTCTACACCGGCACCTGGGGCACCAGCTACCTCTCGTCCCACTGGGGCGGCCGCACCCGTGCCTCAAAGGTGGCCGGGTCCAATGCCATCTTCACCTTCCACGGCACCGCGGCGGCGATCGTCGCCCCGATGGGCCCCACCCGCGGCTCGTTCAAGGTCTACGCGGACGGCGTCCTGCGCCAGACGATCTCCACGTACAGCGGCGGCACGTCCTACCGGCGCGTCGTCTACGTCATCCGCTGGGCGTGGGCCGGCGACCACACGATCAAGATCCGGGTTGTGGGGACGGCCGGCCATCCTCGCGTTGACATCGACGGGATCATGACCCTCGAGTAGCCGCGAGGCGCGCCACCGAGCGTGCCCGCGGCTGAACGGGAAAGGGTCCCGGCGCGCTCGGGGGAGGCACGACCGGGACCCGTCATTGGCTGCGGCCGCCTGGGGGGAAGGCGGCTGAGCCGAGGCGCATTCTACGTCATCTGTCCTGTGTGCGCCGTTCCCTGCCAGCGCGCAGTGTCCCCAAAACGAAAGGCCCTCCGGGTGACCGGAGGGCCTTCTTCGTGCGTAGAGAGTGGTCGGGGCGGAGCGATTCGAACGCTCGACCTCCTGAACCCCATTCAGGTGCGCTACCAGGCTGCGCCACGCCCCGAGGTCCGAAGAGTCTACCAGACCACCCGGGTGCGACCGCAACGAACCCCGGCGCCCGCGGGCGACGCCGCGCCGCGACGCATCCTCACCCCATGACGATCCACGAGACGAACGTGGCCGCCGGCATCGCCTTGGTGA
>JBAXFC010000452.1:0-3483 GCA_037140135.1 Chloroflexota bacterium | reverse complement strand
GCCCGGGTCAACCAGGGCGTCGGCGGCTCACCCTTCTCCGGCGGCCAGCTCTCCGGTGCCGCGTCCGCCTTCTCCGCCGAGGACCTCCCGGACATCGCCCCGCTTGCAGGCTGGATCCTTGCCGGCGTGGCCGTCCTGGTCGCGCTGGGCATCGCCGGTGGCGTCTCGGGCGGCTGGGAGACCCTGCTCCTCTACGTCAACCGCGTCCCGTACTCCACCACCGCCACCGTCGCCGACCCGGTCTTCGGCAAGGACATCTCGTTCTTCCTGTTCGACCTGCCGTTCCTGCGCTCGGCCCAGACCCTGGTCAACGGCCTGCTGCTGGCGGCCCTCGTCCTCGCCGGCGCCCGCTACCTCGCGGAGGCCACCCGCGGCGGCGAGGTGTTCATCACCCGCGTCCGCGTCCATCTCGCCGTCCTCGGCGCCCTGTACCTGCTGACGATCGCGTGGGGCTACCAGCTCGACAAGTACGAGCTGGTCTACAGCACGGCCGGGGTCGCCACCGGCGTCAGCTTCACCGATGCCAACGCCCGCTTCCTCGCCTATGACGTCCTGATGCTCCTCTCCGGCATCGCGGCGGCGCTCCTCGTGGGCGGCGCGTTCACCCGCTGGATGTGGCCACTGGGTGCGGTCGTCATCTTCTGGTTCTCGGCATCCCTGGTGATGGGCCGCATCTACCCGGAGGCCATCCAGCGCCTGACGGTCGATCCCAACACCTACGCCCAGGAGGAGAAGTACATCGCGAACAACATCGCGATGACGCAGCTCTCCTTCGGGCTCAAGACATGGGAGAACCGCGACTACTCGGGCACGGCGCCGCTGACCGCGGCGGCGGTCAAGAACGAGTCGGACACGTTCACCAACGCCCGCCTCTGGGACTACCGCCCGCTCCAGACGACCCTCGACCAGCTCCAGACGGTTCGCCAGTACTACAAGTTCGTGGACGTGGACACGGACCGCTACCAGGTCGACGGCAACATCCGCCAGGTCATGCTGTCGGGCCGCGAGCTCGCGGTGGACAAGGCGACCGATGCGACCAGCTGGGTCAACCAGCGCGTCATCTACACGCACGGCATCGGCGCCGCGATGGTCCCGGTCAACGAGGTCACCCGCGAGGGCCAGCCGCAGCTCTGGATCAAGGACATGCCGCCGGTCTCGTCGAACGGCGCCCCCACGATCAGCCAGCCGCGCATCTACTTCGGCGAGACCGACAACCACTACGTCGTGGTCCGGGCCCGGCAGGCGGAGTTCGACTACCCGGCGCCCGCCTCCTCCGGCGGCACCGACCAGACCACCCGCTGGACCGGCACCACGGGCATCAGCCTGGCGACCACCGCGGACCGCCTCCTGTTCGGCCTCCGCTTCGGCGACCTCGACCTGCTCATCTCCGACCAGGTCATGGCCGACAGCCAGCTCCTGTTCCACCGGACGCTCAACGACCGGCTGGGGATGATCGCCCCGTTCCTGCGCTTCGACAAGGATCCGTACCTCATCGTCGATGACAGCGGAAAGCTGGTCTACATCCAGGACGCGTACACGATCAGCTCCGCCTTCCCGCATGCGAGCCCGTTCTACGGCTCGGACCTGGGTGGGGACTCCGGGTTCGCCGGCGACGTGTTCAACTACGTGCGCAACAGCGTCAAGGTCACGATGGACGCCTACGACGGCACGATGCACTTCTACGTGTCCGATCCGTCCGACCCGCTCATCCGCGCCTGGCAGGGCGTCTTCCCGGCCCTGTTCCAGCCGATCGACGCGATGCCGGCCGGGATCGCGTCCCACCTGCGCGTGCCGGAGGAGCTGTTCAACGTCCAGACCCGGATGTACGGCTCCTACCACGTCAGCAATCCGCTGACCTTCTTCAACGGCTCCGACCAGTGGACCGTCCCCGACGCCCAGACCAACGAGCAGAGCCTCCCCACCGAGGCCTACTACGTGGTCATGCGCATGCCCGGTGAGTCCGCCGCGGAGTTCCTGCTCCTGCAGCCCATGATCGCCAAGAGCCGGCCCAACATGATCTCGTGGGTGGCCGCCCGCAACGACGCGCCCAACTACGGCAAGACCGTCGCGTTCCAGTTCCCGTCCGACACCACGATCTTCGGGCCCGCCCAGATCGAGGCCCGGATCGACCAGGACCCGACGATCAGCGCCCAGATCTCACTATGGAATCAGAGCGGGTCGCAGGTGATCCGCGGCAACCTGATCGTCGTGCCGGTGGGTGACGCGCTGCTCTACCTGCAGCCGGTCTACCTCCAGTCCACGTCCGCCAAGTTCCCCGAGTTCCAGAAGATCGTGGTCGCCAGCCCGTCCACCATCGTCTGGGCGGACACCCTGGCCGAGGCCCTCACCAGCCTGCTCGAGCGGCAGTCCGGCGTGACCCCGACCCCGACCCCGGGTCCGGGTGGCAGCCCGACGCCCGGTCCGTCCGCGACCCCCGGCCCCACGGCGACGCCGCCCGCCGGGATGCCGGCCGACGTCGCCGGCCTGATCGCGTACGCGAACGCCCACTTCGATGCGGCCCAGGCCGCGCTCACAACCGGCGACTTCGCGACCTACGGCGCAGAGATGGACAAGGTCGAGGCCGCGCTCGCGCGCCTGTCCGAGCTGTCGGCATCGCCGGGAGCCAGCACAGCGCCGTGATCCGGGCCGGCCGGCTGTCGCTGGGTCCGGTGCTGAGCGGGGCGATCATCGTGTCGCTCGTGCGGCCCACCTCGTGGGTCGTCGGGCTGGCCGGGTTCCTCGCAGGCGGCGGGCTCGTGCTCGTCGCCGGGCCGATCCTCGTCCTGCCCACCCCCACCGGGCTCCAGACGATGCTCGGGGGCCCGCTCACGACGCTGGTCTTCGGGACGCCGGCCGCCGCGCTCGCGCTGCTCGCGGTCGGTGTGGCCGCCCTCGTGATGGCGGTGGCCGTCGCCGGGGCACTGGCGGGCGGCTGGGCGGAACGGCGGGGGATCGGGATCGCGCTCGATGCCGCCGCCGAGGAGGGCATCACGGCGCCGGTCTCCCTCGACGGGGCACCGGGGATCGGCCGCGTCGCCGTCCTGCGGCTGCTGGCCCTCGTGCCGGTCGTGGTCGTCCTCGCGATCTGCTGGAGCCCCCTCTATGACACCGTCTACCGGGAGCTGATCCTGCCCTCGGAGCTGGTGACCCCGCTGCCGGTCCGGGTGATCCTCGACGTGCCGTGGATCCTGGCCGCGCTCGGGATCACCTGGCTGCTCGCCGACTCGGCGGCCGCCATTGCCGTCCGCAGGCTGGTCGTTGAGCGGCGGCCGACCGCCCGCGCGTGGCTCGACGGGTGGATCGAGCTGGTCCGGCGGCCATACCGGGTGCTGCCGGCGGCGACCGCCGGACTCCTGGTGCTGGCGCTGCTCATGGGCCCCTCGCTGGTCGCCGCGCAGGTGGGCTGGACGAGGGTCCGGGACATCCTGCTCGTGGGTCGCGATCCGGTGGTGACCCTGCTCTCGGTCGTCGTCTGGGTGGCCG
>JBAXFC010000451.1:0-3489 GCA_037140135.1 Chloroflexota bacterium | reverse complement strand
GACCGGCCCGTGCTGGTCGCCTGGGGTGAGAAGGACCCGTGGATCCCGATCGCGACCGGCGAGGCGCTGCGGGCGTCGATCCCGGGCGCCCAGTGGCTGGTGGTGCCGGGTGCGGGCCACCTGCCGATGGAGGAGGGCAGGGCCGGGTTCGAGCCCGGGCTGCTGGCGTTCCTGGGCGCGCTGCCCAAGCCCTGACGCGGACCGGCGACGAGCGGCCTTCAGGCGCGATCGAGCTCCCGCACGACGGCTCGCAGGATGAACCGCGCCGCCTCGGCGGACTTGCCGCCCAGCCGCCGGCCCTCGTCCTGCTCCAGCGCCCGCCCGAGATCGCGCAGCATCTGGTCCAGGGCCGGCGTCCGGACAAGCGTCCCGGCAGCGAACGCCGCCTCGAGCACCGCGACGGCAGCGCGCGCGTTCTCGACCGCGTGCCCCTTGGCATCGACGAGATCGCGGACCGCTGACCGGGCGGCGCCGGCCGCCGCCTCCATACCCGGTGAACCCGGTGAGCCCGCCGCGTCCGTGGTATCGGGCATCGTCAGGCGCGCCAGCCCCGGGTCTGGTCCTCGCCCCGGCCTGGGCTGACACGCCCGTCCGCGACGGCCCGCGCCTGCCACCGCGCCGAGCGCCACTCCGGCTCAAGGACGCTCATGTGGATCTCGTCCCACCACCGGCCGTCGCGCCAGATCGCCTCGCGTGCCGATCCCTCCACCACGAAGCCCACCCGCTGGTAGGCGCGGATCGCCCGCTCGTTGAACGCGAACACGGTCAGCGCCACCCGGTGCAGCCCCAGCGACCCGAACGCGTGATCCACCATCAGCGCGGTCGCCTCCGAGCCGAAGCCGTGACCCCAGGCCTCGTGCTCGCCGATCGTGATGTGGAACAGCACCGAGCCGTTGTCGGCATCGAGCTGGCTGAAGGCGCACGACCCGATGAGCTGGTTGGTCTCCTTGATGTGGATCCCCATCGCCAGGGTGTCCGGGCCCATCGCGCGCAGCGTGAAGAAGCGCTCGATCTCGTCCGGACGCATCGGGCCGTCCTGGTAGCGGGTCAGCCGCGCCACCTCGGGATCCTGGTACCAGCGCAGGAAGTCGCGCAGGTTCTCTCGGACATGGCGGCGCAGGACGACGGTATCGCCCGTGAGGTGATCGGGAAACCAGCGCCGGTGGAGCATCGGCGCCACCCTATACCATCGCGCCCATGCGCTGCTGGAGCGAGACCGCCGACGGGGTGGCGGCCACCACCAGGACCTCGGTGAAGACCTCGATCCTCGCCGGGTACCTCGCCACGCTCGATCCGGAGGCCCTTTCGGCCGCCGCCGTGTTCCTGACCGGGCGTCCGTTCCCCGAAGCGGACGGTCGCACGCCCGGCATCGGCTGGGCCGGGCTTGCGGATGCGGTGCTCCGTGTCACCGGCGCCGGCCCCGACGCCCTCCGCCGCGCCTACGACGCCTCCTCGGACCTCTCCACCGCCGTGGCCGACGTGTTCACCGCGGCCGGTCGCGCGCCGGACCCGGACGCCGAGCCGACCGTGGTCGAGGTGCGGGACTGCTTCGAGGCGATCGCCGCCACCGCCGGCGCGGAGGCCAGGTCGCAGATCCTCGAGACCCTCCTCGCCCGGTGCTCGCCGCGGACGGCAGCCGCCATCGTCAAGGTCCTCGGCGGGGAGCTCCGGATCGGTCTCCGGGAAGGGTTCCTCGAGGCGGCCATCGCCCTGGCCTTCGGGCGCCCGCTCGATGCGGTCAAGCGGGCCGGGATGCTCACCGGCGACATCGGGCGGACCGCGGTCCTCGCCCGCGACGACCGCCTGGCCGATGCGCGGATGACGCTCTTCCACCCGCTCAAGTGCATGCTCGCCTCCCCGGCCGAGGATGCCGCCGGGATCATGCGCCGCCTGGGGCCCGTGGCCTGGGTGGAGGACAAGTACGACGGGATCCGAGCCCAGCTCCACCGGCGCGGCAGCGAGGTCCGGCTCTTCTCCCGTGACCTCAACGACATCGGCGGGCAGTTCCCCGAGATCGTGGAGGCCGCCCGCGACCTCCCGTGGAGCGGGATCCTCGATGGCGAGGTGCTCGCGTTCAAGGACGGCGTCGTGCTGCCCTTCCTGCAGCTCCAGGCGCGGCTGGGCCGCAAGCAGCCGTCGGCGGGGATCCGGGCGCAGGTCCCGGTGATCCTCGTCGCGTGGGACGTGATCGGCCTTGGCGACGGGACGGATTCGGACGTCGTGCCGCTGATCGACCTGCCCCTGGTGGAGCGGCGGGCCCGGCTCGAGGCGCTCGACCTGCCGATGGCCTCGGACGGCGGCCGGTTCGCGCTGAGCCACCTGTCCACGGTGGACTCGGTGGACGGCCTCGAGGCGGCCTTCGCCGCGGCTCGGGCCCGCCGCAACGAGGGGCTGCTGGTCAAGGACCCGCGCAGCGAGTACACGCCCGGCCGGCGTGGCCTCGGCTGGCTCAAGCTCAAGAAGGCGCTGGCCACGCTCGACTGCGTCGTCGTGGGGGTGGAGGGCGGCCACGGCAAGCGTCACGGGGTCCTGTCGGACTACACGTTCGCGGTCCGCCACGACGGGACCGGCGAGCTGGTCACGATCGGCAAGGCGTACAGCGGCCTGACGGACGCGGAGCTGGCGGCGATGACCCGCTGGTTCGAGGAGCACACGGTCAGCACGCACGGCCGGTACCGGGCGGTGGAGCCGTCGATCGTGGTCGAGGTGGCGTTCGACGTGATCATGCGCTCCACCCGCCACCGATCCGGCTTCGCCCTCCGGTTCCCGCGCATCGCCAGACTCCGGACCGACAAGGCGGCAGCCGATGCCGACACGCTCGCGACGGTGGAGCGGCTCCACGCGGAGCTCGGGCAGGGTGCGGAGCACCTGGTCACGACGCCAGCGCCGCGGTAGGACGCCCGGCCACCGGGCCGTCAGCCCCCTCGAAGTCGGTCGCGCGCCCTCTCCGGACAGGGCAAACGCCACGGTGCGGGTGCCGCGCCCGGGTCGTATGCTGCGCCCAGGTGCGGGTGACCCGGCTCGCACGGGAGCCTCACCGGAGGGGGCCGCACATGTTCCCCGCCTTCGACGACGTCGGCCGCATGGAGCTCGCGCTCTACACCGATGCCCTCGTCATCCGCGGCATGGTCCGCACGCGGCAGCGCCGCGTCACCGATGTCCTCAACCTCGCCGAGCACCCGTTCCTGGTCCTCGAGGACGCGACGGCAGAGGAGCTCGATGGATCCGGTCGGCCGATGGCGGCGGAGTTCGCCCAGGTCAACCTGGACTCGGTGCTGTTCGCCGTGGGCAACGTGCCCGTGGAGAGCATTCCGGACCTGCGGACCCGCAAGACGCAGGCCGTCGCCCTGGTCGCCGTGCCGCCCTTCCGGATGGTGGGGACGATCCACCTCGTCCCGTCGGAGGGCGGGATCCGGGCCGGGCTGATGGAGCTCAAGGCCCGTTTCGTCCCGGTCACCGAGGCGACGTACTGGTCGGACAGCCTGGGGA
>JBAXFC010000450.1:0-3496 GCA_037140135.1 Chloroflexota bacterium | reverse complement strand
CGTCTGGACGATGTACGACCGCAGGACCGCGGAGATCACGTCGGCACCGGCCGCGATCGCGAGGCACAGCAGCGCCAGGGGAAACGAGAACGACAACGCCCCGAACCCGGCGATCCCGATGCCCCAGACGGCGATGGCCACGAGCACCGCACGCCCAGGCCGCCGGATTCCGGTGGTCCAGCCGGTGAAGAACGCCGCGACCATCGCCCCGAACGCCACCGCGGACGACATGAGCCCCACGCCCGCCGGCCCCGCCCGGAACACGTCGAGCGCCATCGCCGGGAACAGCGACCGCGGGGATCCGAAGACCATCGCCACGAGGTCCACCACGAACGTCCCGAGCACTGGCCGCCGGCGCCGGGCGAAGCGCAGCCCTTCGCGGACGGCGGCGATGCTCGCCCGCTGCGCGCCGGCCGCCGGCGGGATCGGCGCGATGAGCAGCAACGCCAGGATCGCCGCCCCGTACGTGACGAAGTCCACGAAGTAGGCCATCGACACACCGACGACGGCCAGGATGATCCCGCCGATCGCGGGCCCGACCACCGCCCCGCCGTTGAACATCACCTGGTTGAGGTTGATCGCGCTCTGCAGCCGCTCCGGCGGCACGAGCCGCGGGATCGCCGACGAGCGCGCCGGCTGGTCCACGGCCGCCAGTCCCGAGGTGATGAACGCGAGCGCGTAGATCCCGAGCAACGGCGGCGCCGGCAGGAGGGCGAGCGCCGCCAGCCCCAGTGTCGCGATCGCCAGGAGGGACTGGGTGATCAGGAGCAGCCGCCGGCGGTCCACCGCATCGGCGACGGCCCCGCCGCCGAGCGTGAAGACCAGGATCGGGACCAGCTGGATCAGCGACAGCGCGCCAACCGCGAGCAGGTCCGAGGTCAGCACGTAGACCTGGTACGGCAGCACCATCGCGGTGATCATCCGGCCGGCTGTGCTCACCGCCTGCCCGATGAACAGCAGCCGGAAGTCGCGGTCGAGGCGCAGGGGCGCCGGGTCCACGACCATGGATCCAAGGCGGCGGCGGGGCTTGGGCGCCTCGGTCATGGACGCAGGAATCGCGGGGTCAAGGGGTCAGCAGGCTCCTGGGGACGCCGGGCCGGCGCTGCGTCGCGAGGATCGACGCCATGTCACGGGGCTGCCGTCGGCGCCGGCGTGCTCGACTGGCCGGTGAGGCTCTTGAGATCGAGGATGAACCCGTTGCCCGACGGGACCAGCATCACGCTGATCTTGTCGCTGAGCTTGTTGATCAGCTGGTACTGCAGGACCGGATCGGACAGCGAGGCGGCGATCTGGCGGTTCGACTCGGCCTGGGCCTTCGCCGCCACCACCTGCGCATCGGCCTGGCCCTGCGCCGCCACGACCACCTGCTGGGCCTGGATCGACTTCTGGGCCAGGACCTGCTGCTCGGTCTGGACCTGCTGCTGGGCCACCTGCTTGGCCTCGATCGCCGCCTGGAACTCGGGTGAGAACGAGATGTTCGCGATGTAGATGTCGTCCACGATGATGTGGTACTGGGACAGGTTCTCGGCCAGGGCCGACTTCGCCCGGGAGCGGATCTCGTCGCGCGCTCCGAGGATGTTGTCCACTGCGTACGTGGGCACGACGGTCTTGATGAAGTCATTGAAGGCCGGATCGATGACCTTGGACGCGAAGTCGGTGCCGACGCGCTGGAACAGGTCCGAGGCGTACTGGCCGTCCACGTGGTAGTTCATGGTGCCGGTCAGGCGGACCGTCTGGTACTCCTTGGACGCCGCGTCGATCTCCTGGAACTGGTGCGGCTGCACGCGCGTGTCCACGAGGGCCACGCTCTGCACGATCGGGGTGACGATGTGCAGGCCTGGCCCGAGCGTGCCGGCCTGGACCTGGCCGAAGTTCATCAGCACGCCCACGTTGCCTGCCGGGACCTCGACGAACGGCGCCGCGAAGCCGATCACGATCAGCACGGCGCCGAAGATGGACCCGACGACGCCCCCGACGATGTGCCTGCGCCCGACCCCCGCGGCCGGGGTGACGTTGCGCGCAGCGCGGCCGGCCGCCTCGGCGGTCGTGCGGGCGACGGGAATGATCATCCCGAAGGCGACGCTCGCGATCAGGACGATCACGCCGGCGAACAGGATCAGTGCGTTGAGCATCGGTGCAGCCCTCCTGGTGGTCGAGTTTCGGGACATCACCGTGCCCTCGGCCGTTGCCCCCCAGTGTCGTCCAGACCGGCTCGCCCTGCGAGCGGATCGAGCATGCGGCGGACATGGAACGACCCCCGTCGGGGACGGGGGTCGTTCGCGAGAGCAGAAGGGCTAGATCAGAGCGTCACGCGCTGCGCGACACCCGGGCTCACGCTCGTCCGGTAGCTCGTCGAACCGCCGTACCGGGCGGACATGGTGTACGTCCCGGTGGCCAGGGTGGTGTTGGTGTAGGTAAGGGTTGCGACACCCGCAACGAGGGCCGCCGTGCCGATGAGCGTGCCGCCGCGGTAGAAGCGGACGTTGCCCGTGGGAACGCCGCCCCCTGGGGCCACCGCTGCCACGGTCGCCCGGTAGACGATCGCGCCCGCCCTGCTGACCGGAGTGGCCAGGCTCAGGATGGTCGTGGTCGCTGCCCGCGCGACGGTGAACTGGAGGCCCTGGCTGGTGCTGGCCGAGTAGTTGGTGTCACCGCTGTAGATGGCGGCAATCGTGTGCTGCCCGACGGCCGAGTTGACCGTGCTGAACCGAGCCTGCCCGTTGACATCGACAGGGACGGGTGCGCCGAGATTGACGCCGTCGCGGGTGAACTGGACGGTGCCGCTCGGGGTGACACCGAGGCTGGCGTTCTGCCGGGTGATCGTCGCGGTGAAGATCACGTTCTGGTAGTAGACGGTGCTGGTGGGGCTGGCGACGACAGCGGTCGTCGTCGTGAGACGCGAGACCACACGGTGCGTCTGGGCCGGGCTCGTGCCGGCGAGGAACAGCGTGCTGCCGAGATACCCGACCGTCAGCGAGTGCGTCCCGAGCGGGATCGCCGAGGTTGTGATCGTCGCCAGGCCGCTGCCGAGGGTCACGGGGGCCCCGGAGGCCGTGCCGTCCACGTAGAGCTGGACCTGGCCGGACGGCGTGCCGGCGGCCGGGTTCACCGCGGTCACGGTGACCGCGAGATGGAGCGGGTTGTTGAGCTTCGTCGGGTCGAAGTCCTCGACGAAGACGACCGAAGATGCGGCCTTGAAGATGGTCAGTGACTGGGTGACCGGGGTCGCCGCCTGGTAGTTGAGACTGCCCGGCTGCGACGCCGTGATCGTGCAGGTGCCCGTGCTCACGAGCGTGAAGACGGCGCCCGTCCCAACGTTGGTGCAGGTCGCCGGCGTCTGCGAGGCGAACTGCACGGCGAGCCCGGAGGTGGCGGTGGCGCTCACCGTGAACGTGCCGACTCCCCAGGTCTGGTTGGTGAGGGGACCGAAGCTGATGGTCTGCGGGGCGGCCGTGACCGAGACGGAACCCGCGACATAGGAGATGGTGTAGTTCGA
>JBAXFC010000449.1:0-3500 GCA_037140135.1 Chloroflexota bacterium | reverse complement strand
GCAGTACACGGCGGACCACCTGACCCGGATCGCGGGGCTCGCCATGTGGGCCTCCTACTCCGCGGCCGACCTCTCGGCCGCACCGCTCGCCGCAATCTCGATCTACGGCTCGCTCGATGCGGGGGCCGGCAGGATCACGGCGCCCGAAACGCGGGCCGGCCTGCCGGCCTCCACGGCCTACATCGAGGTTCCCGGCGGCAACCACGAGCAGATGGGCTGGTACACGGGCCAGCCCAACGACCCGCGGGCGACCATCGCGCGCGCCGACCAGCAGCACCAGGTGGCGCAGGCGACAATCGCGATGCTCGCGGGCCTGACGGCACCGTAACCCCGGCTCACCAGCTGCAGGCGAGCTCCTTGGAGACGATCCACGCGCCGCCGTGGGCGTACATGCCCGTGATGTTGAACATGCCGGTGGTCGGGTTGTCGTTCGCCGGCAGGATGGTCGCGGACGCACTCCCGTCCCGCGTGCCCTGCTGGCCGATGTCGATCGCCCACTCGATCCGGTCCATGCCCACGGCCGCAGCGTCGATCAGGCCGGAGGACGGGCCTCCCGAACCCTGCCACGAGCCCTCCGGACCAACCGCGGTCCCGAAGCCGATCCGGACCCCGTAGGGTGCCGTCACGCCGATGGCGACGCCGTCCACCCCAGCCGGCAGCAGGTCGGTCCTCGCCCAGCGCCAGTCGAACGTGGCCGTTGCGCTCGTGAATGGCCCGCCCGGACCAGGGCAGACCATCGAGATGCCCGGCTCGATCGCGTCCTTGCCGACGGCGATCGGCGTGCGGCCCGGGACCGACGCGAACCCCACCAGCGGGGGTCCGGCCACAACCAGCGCCATCACGACGACCGGCGCCAGGGTCTTCGCCACGTGGGGACGCACCGGGTACGTGCGCGGCCGGTCGGACGTCGCGAGCGCCCACCAGGCGAGGAGCGTGTCGATCGGGATCGTCAACGACATCGTCGCGAGGCCGGCCAGGAAGCGAACGACACCGGCAACCGCCGTGAGCCACAGGATCGCCACCGCAGCGGTCGGCGCCCACCGGCGCCCGCGGTCGAGGCCGAACGAGACCAGCGAGGACGTGGCGCCCACGGTCAGCACCATCGTGAATGCCGCGGCGAGCGCCATCCCCGACACCTCGGTCGATCTGTCCGCGGCCGGCACGACCAGGGCACCGAGCAGGGCGATCACGGCGTTGATGAGCAGGACGGTTGACGCCCGGTACCGGAATGTGGGCCGGCGCGGGCCGCCGGGTGGCGTGGTCGCACCGGCCCAGCCGTCGTCGCCGGCGACGCGCTCCGCGCTGTCGAGACCTCGTCCTTCGTCCACGTCCCCCCTCTCGTCCTAGGTGGCCAGCCTTCGGAGCGACGTCCGGATCCGCGCCAGGGCACCCGTCGCGAGGCCGATCCCGCCCACCACGAGGAGCACCCCGATGAACTGCCACGGCGACGGCAGCTCCCGCAACAGGATGGCACCCAGCGCCAGGGTCGTCACCGGCTGGACGAGCAGCAGCACCGACGTGATGACCGCCGGCAGCCGTGGCAGCGATGCCTGGATGAACAGGTAGCCAACCGACTGCGAGAAGAAGCCGAGCGCGACCAGGTACAGGTGCGCGGGCAGGGATGGCACGAAGTCGATGTCGCCGACGGCGCTGCCGACCAGCGCGGCCGTCAGCCCGCACACCGCCGTGGCGATCGTGACGGGCCCCGCCGGCCGCCGGTCCGGGCTGGAACGCCGGATGACCAGCAGGTAGCCCGAGTACGCGAGCGCGGTGACCAGGCCGATCGTCACGCCCAGCTGGGGGTTGGCGCCGTACGCCCCGCTGCCGATGATCCCCGAGATCAGGACCACCCCGACGAGCATGATCGGGAGCGCGATCCAGACCTCGCGCTTGGGCTTCTCCCCGAAGAGGAGCCACGCGACGAGCGCCACGATCACGATCTGCAGGTTGCCCATCAGCGTCCCCAGACCGGCGCCCATGAAGTCGATCACGTAGTGGAAGGTGATCAGGTCGGCTGCGAAGAAGACCCCGGCCAGCGCCGACAGGGCCATGGAGCGGCGCGACATCGGCCCCAGGGTCCGCCACTCCCCCGCCGCCACCAGCAGCAGGACGGGCAGGCCGTACAGGCACCGGAAGAAGACGCCGGTCGTGGGCGAGACGCCCGACCAGCGGTAGAGGATCCCCGACAACGCGATCGCGAGCGCGCCCAGGACGGCGGCCAGCCGCGGCCGCGCCACCATGACCGCAAGCGGGTTCATGGCGGCGCGCCGGCCCCGGGTGCTAGCGCTTCTCGGGCAGGCCCACGAACTTGAGCCCGAGCTCCTCGTACTGCGTCGGCTCCGGCGCCGACGGCGCCTCGAGCATCAGGTCCGAGCCGGACTGGGTCTTGGGAAACGCCATGACCTCACGGATGTTCGTCTGGTAGGAGAGGAGCGCCGCCCAGCGGTCCACGCCCAGCGCGATCCCGCCGTGCGGCGGGGCGCCGTACTCGAACGCCTCGAGGATCGCCCCGAAGCGCTCGCGCATCTGCTCGGGGGTGTAGCCCTGCAGGTGGAAGCTCCGGGCGAGGAGCACCGGATCCCAGATGCGGACCGAGCCGCCGCCGAGCTCCCAGCCGTTGAGCGCCACGTCATACTGCATCGCCTTGGCGTGGCCGGCCGGGTCGCCAGGCGTCCGCTCATCGAGGTTGCCGCTCGTGGTCGTGAGCAGGACCTGGTCTCCGGGGACCACTCCGCTGAACGGGTTGTGCGTGGCGTCCCAGCGGTTCCCGTCGGCGTCCCACTGGTACATCGGGAAGTGGTGGACCCAGCAGTACGCCAGCTCGTCGGGGTTCGCGAGGCCCAGGCGCCCGCCCAGCTCCACGCGAAGGCGGCCCAGGACGTCGTTGGTCACGCCGGCGCCGTCCGCGATGATGAGGATCAGGTCACCCTCGTTCGCGCCGGCCTGCTCGCGGACCTTCGCCTGCGTCTCCTCGGACAGGAACTTGGCGATGGGGCCGTGGAGCGCGCCGCCTGCCTGGACCGCGAGGTTGACGAGGCCACGGGCCCCGAAGCGCTTGGCGAACTCGGTCAGCTCGTCGATCTCGCGGCGGGTGGCGCCGCCCAAGCCGGGCGCCGTGATGCCCTTGATCCGATTGCCGGCGGCGAGGGTCTCGTCAAAGACGCGGAAGCCGCTGGCGGGGGTCCCGTCGGGGCCGACCAGGACCGGGCCCAGGTCGAACAGCTCCATGGCGAACCGGATGTCCGGCTTGTCGGAGCCGAAGCGCTCCATCGCGTCGTCGTACTCGAAGACCGGGAACGGGATCTCGCGGATCGGGCGGTCCGGCGCGGTGGCCTTCGTGACCGCGATCACCATGTGCTCGATGAACGCCATCACCGCCGCCTCGTCCACGAAGCTCATCTCGAGGTCGAGCTGCGTGAACTCCGGCTGGCGATCGCCGCGCATGTCCTCGTCGCGGAAGCAGCGGGCGATCTGGAAGTAGCGGTCCATGCCCGCCACCA
>JBAXFC010000448.1:0-3506 GCA_037140135.1 Chloroflexota bacterium | reverse complement strand
ATCATGCAGGTCAAGGTGTCGGACACCCTGCCTGCGGTCGCCTTCGACCGGCCCAACACCACGAGCGACCGGCTCGGGACCCTCGTGGCGGCATTCGCCCACCATGCGGACGGCTCCGGTGTCTTCGAGTCCAGCGCCAACCCGATCATCGTGGGCCAGGCCGCCTACAACAGCGCCTACGGCACCAGCTTCGTGGCCGCCGGCTGGTGCAACGATCCAGCCAAGCCTGCCGCCAAGTGCGACGGCTTCGCCCGCATGCAGGAGCAGGGCGGGCAGAACTTCAAGTTCGACACGCTCTCCGGCACCCAGCTGGCATTGCCCTTCCAGGGCAAGGCGCTCCACGACGAGATGAACTCCGCCAACTTCGACCCCTACGGACGGATGACCGCCAACCTGGGCGTGGAGGCGCCCAATGCCACCCCGGCCAACCAGACGGTGGTGCTCTTCCCGTTCGTCAACCCGGCGACGGAGGTTCTCGACGCCACCGGGATGCCCAGCAGCCTCAACATCACTCCGATCGCGTCGGCTGCCGACGGCACGCAGCTCTGGAAGATCACGCACAACGGGGTGGACACGCACCCGATCCACTTCCACCTGTTCGACGTCCAGCTGATCAACCGCGTCACCTGGGACAACATCATCCTGCAGCCGGAGGCGACCGAGCTGGGCTGGAAGGACACGGTCCGGACAAGCCCGCTGGAGGACACGATCGTGGCGCTCCGCCCCATCGTGCCCACGCTGCCGTTCGCGGTCCCCGACAGCTATCGGCCGCTCAACCCGATGATGCCCGTCGGGGCGATCGGCTCCGCCACCAGCACCTTCGGGCAGGAGGCCGGGTTCGCCAACCTCGACGTCATGGGCAACGCGACCACGACGCCGATCTCCAACGACATCACCGACTTCGAGTGGGAATACATGTACCACTGCCACATCCTCGGTCACGAGGAGATGGACATGATGCGGCCGGTGACCGTCCATGTTGCCCGTGCCCTGGCGGCAGCCCCGGCCCTTGCCTGGACCTCCGGCGGCACGAACTTCTCGTGGACCGACGGGACGGTGGTGGACTATCTCGACAACACCACCTGGGGCAAGGTGACCAACGAGGCCGGGTACCGCGTGGAGCGGGCCGAGGTCGTTGGGGGGACGCCTGGCACCTGGCTCGTGGTTGGCAGGGTGCTGGCAAACCGGACCACCTTCCATGACGGCTCGCCTCTTGATCCGGCCAGGACGTACGCGTACCGGGTCGTGGCCTGGAATGCCGCCGGCGACTCCGTGTCCAACGTGGTCATGGTGCCCGGGATCACGCCCACGCAGCTCGCTGCCACGCCCCTCGGCACCAACGTCACGGTCATCCCGCTCGACCCGGCAACCGGCACCGCCCCGGTCCGCCTGACCTTTGGAACGGTCACCACCCCCGGCGTGACCACGGTCACCTCCGGGCTGGCCAACCCGGCCACCGGTGGCTTCTCGATCGGCAACCCGGCCACGGTCATCGACGTCGTCACGACCGCGGCCTACAGCGGCTCGATCACGATCTGCTTCAGCTACGCCGGCGTCACGTTCGGAGGAGCGGGCAACCCGGCCATCTACCACTACACCGCCGGCGCCTGGACCGACGTGACCACGTCGGTGGACGCGGTGGCGCAGGTCGTGTGCGGCGTTGCGACCTCGTTGTCACCGTTCACCGTCGGCCTGCCGAACACGGAGCCGGGCGCCCCGACGGGTGTCACGGCCGTTGCCGGCGAGACCTCGGCCACCGTGTCCTGGGCCGCCCCGGCCTCTGACGGCGGCAGCGCGATCACGGGCTACACCGTGACCTCCGATCCGGACGCCAAGACGTGCACGACAACCGGCGACCTGACGTGCGTCGTGCACGACCTGGCTGACGGGACCCCGTACACGTTCACCGTCACCGCCACCAACAACGTCGGGCCATCCGCGGCGTCGGACCCGTCGTCCCCGGTCACGCCGTCACCGGCGGCGCCGCCGGCGGGCCGCATGGGCACGCTCCCGGCCTACCTCGCGACGACGTCGGTCGCCGTGACCTGGAGCGGGATCGCCGGGGCCAACCCCATCACCTCCTACGACGTCCGGTACCGCCGGGCGTCCTGGAACGGCGGGTTCGGCGCCTGGGTCTCCTGGAAGAGCGCGACGCCGGACACGCACGCCACGCTGGCGGGCGCAGCAGGGTCCACGTACTGCTTCCAGGCCAAGGCCCGCGACAGCGCGGATCACGTCTCGGCGGCCTGGTCCGCGGCGTCCTGCACGTCCGTGCCGCTCGACGACCGCTCCCTCGCCCGGTCCTGGGGCTGGACGGCGGGCACGGGCTCCTCGTACTTCAAGGGCACGTTCCTCGCCTCAAGCGTCATGGGCTCGGAGCTCACGATCGCACCGGTGCAGGCAAAGCGGATCGCGATCGTCGTGACCACCTGCCCCACCTGCGGCGTCATCCGCGTCTACTGGGGTTCCACCCTGCTCAGGAAGATCAACCTCTATTCCGCAACCACGGTCCGCCGCAAGGTGATCGAGGTCGCGTCCTTCACGTCCGTCCGGACGGGAACCCTGCGGATCAGGGTCACCTCGGACGACCACAGGGTGTCCATCGACGGGGTTGCCTTCCGTCGGCAGTAGCATTCCTGCAACGCTGCAAGGCCCGGTCCCGGCGCACGCCGGGACCGGGCCTTCGCGATTTCCCGGGGAGGGCCACGGGCGGTCAGCCCGGGCCGCTGCGGTCCTCGATCTCCCAGGCGTGGTCCAGGACGTGCCACGCGATCCGGCGCGCGGCGTAGCGGACAGGCCACTTCCTCCCGGCGACGGGGCTCCCGTCGGACGGCTCGCTGATGACGGCGAGAAGGTCGGCACGCATCGCTGCGAGCGCCGCGGTCGAGTCCGGCCGGTGCTGGCGACGCAGGACCGCGGCGTAGGCGGCCTCCGCCTCGGTGACGTGGGCGACCACCGTCATCCGGTCCCGGCCGCCGCCACGCGGGCCCTTGCGGAGCTCCTCGCGGGCGGCGGCGGCGGCGGCGAGGGCGGCCCAGGCCGCCTCCACGAGCGCCGCGAGTCGCGCTCCCTCGTCGCCGCTTGTGGGCCGGCGGTCCGCCTCCGCGATCCGGCCCGGGACGCCGAACGCGGTGGAAGCGTCGCCGTCCATCCGCTCCACGACGTCAACGATTGCGCCCGCCGGCATCGGATGTCCGGCGGCGGCGGCGACCGGCGCATACCGGGGCAGGCAGGCGACGAGCGCGTCGAGTGCGGACTGCTCATCCCGGGCTCCACGCGCCAGGCCCGGCCAGTCCAGCGCAGCCACGAAGACCTTCTTGGGGGTGCTCTCGACGAGGACGCGGATCGAGGGTTCCATGGCGCCAGTATGGCGCGGCAGACGGCCGCTGTCGGTGGCGGGTCCGCCTACGGCGCGGGCACACCGTCGTACGTGGGCGTGGGGATCAGCCAGGCGCGGGAGATCGGCCAGTAGCGCACCACGCCCACGTACGACGGTGTGCCCGCGC
>JBAXFC010000447.1:0-3526 GCA_037140135.1 Chloroflexota bacterium | reverse complement strand
TCTCGTGACCGCGATCACCGGCGACGGGCCCGGCGCCAGATCTCGGGACCGATCGTGCGGGCGCCGGGCCCGTCGCCGGTGATCGCGGTCACGAGATGCGGGCGCATCAGGACGCCGTCGTTGGCCACGGTCGCGGCCACGAGCGCCATCTGGAGCGGGGTGACGAACGTCTCGCCCTGGCCGAAGGCGGCGGAGGCGAGCTCCGTGTCGTCCGTGAAGCCACCGGGTGCGCTGCCATCCCCCGAGGTCACCCGGCTCACCGCCGTCGGCAGGTCGAACGGGATCGGGGCACCGAAGCCCACCTTCGCAGCCTCCTCCACCAGGCGGCCGCCGCCGGTCCGGAGACCCGCCAGCGCGTACCAGATGTTGCAGCTGACCTCGGTCGCACGGGCCAGGTCCAGCTGCGCGGAACCCGTCTGCGGATGGTGGCCGTCGCGGACGCGGAAGCCGTTCACGAGCAGGCCGGTCGCCTCCGCGGCGGGCTGCTCCGGGAAGACCGTGGACGCGTCGATCGCACCGCTGTCGAGGGCGGCGATCGCGGTCACGATCTTGAACACCGAGCCTGGCACATACCGGCCCAGGGTCGCGCGCGGCAGGAGCGGGTGGCTGTCGTCGCCCTGGAGCCCCTCGAACGTCGCGCGGGCGGTGGACGGATCCGCGATCGCGCCGGCGTCGTACACCGGCGTGGAGGCGAGGGCGAGGATCTCGCCGGTCGCGGGGTTGATCATCACCACGGCGCCCCGGTCGCGGCCGAGGGCCTTGATCGCTGCCCGCTGGAGCCGCAGGTCGAGGGCAAGCTGGAGGCCCAGCTGGCGCTCCGGCCGGGCGCCGAACTTGCGGGTGACGTCGAGGAAGGCGTCGGTGCCGGTCAATCCCAGCAGCTCCGCGTTGTAGGCGCGCTCCAGGCCGGACGTCCCGTACAGGCGCGACGCGTACCCCACCACGTGGCTGATCGTGTCGTCGCGGTACTGGCGGACCGCCTCGCCGTTGCTGTCGCGGGTGCTGCGGGCCAGCCAGGCGCCGGTGCGGTCCACGATCGGGCCGCGCTGGGCGCGTCGCGCGAAGGCGACCACCGCGGGGTTGTCGGGCGCGGTGGAGAGGCGCTGGGCCTCCACCACCTGCCACCAGCCCGCGCCGATCGCGAGGATGGCGAACGCAAGCGCGATGACGGTGCCCGTCCGGAACACGTTGGCGCCGATGCTGCGCCTGCCGGGACTCCGGGCGGGGCTCCGGCCGCGGCCGCGGACGCGGATCCTCATGCCTTCCGCCTCCGCAGGCGCGCGAACCGGCGGCGGCTGTCGCGGGGTGGCGCGGCCGGCTCCGGGCCGCGGTCCGAGAGCGCGAGCAGCAGCCCGGTCACGATCGCGTTGGCCAGGAGCGACGAGCCTCCGTACGAGATGAACGGGAGCGTGATCCCCGTCAGCGGGATGAGCTTGAGGTCTCCGGCCGCGATGATGAACGCCTGCATCCCCACGACCAGGGCGAGGCCCGCTGCGAGCAGCGCCCGGAACTCGTCATGGTTGGAGGCCGCGATCCGCAGGCCGCGCGAGATGACCACCAGGTAGAGGCCCAGGATCGCGAGCAGCCCGACGAGACCCAGCTCCTCGCCCAGCGCCGCAAGCGGGTAGTCGGTGTGGACGGCGGGGATCGGCAGGTGGCCGCCGATCGTCGGCAGCCCTGCCCCGAGACCGACGCCCAGGAGCCCGCCGCGCCCGAAGGCGTACAGCGCCTGGACCACCTGGAACCCGGCCCCGGTCGGGTCCCGCCAGGGGTCGAGCCAGTTGTCCACCCGTGCCTGCACGTGACCGAACAGGTGGTACAGCACGAAGGATCCGGCGAGGAACAGGACCAGCCCGCCGACCACGTAGCTCGGCCGGCCGGTCGCCACGTACAGCAGTCCCAGGAAGACGGCGAAGAACAGCAGCGCCGCGCCGAGGTCCCGCTGGACCACGACGATGCCGAGGGCGATCGCCCACATCGCGACCATCGGCGCGAGATACGGCAGCGGCGGCAGTCGGAGCGGCCCGATCCGGGTGCTCTCGTCCGCGAGCAGCGCACGGTTCTCGGAGAGGTAGCCCGCGAGGAAGACGACCAGGATGACCTTGAGCAGCTCCGACGGCTGGCCGGAGATGGGACCGATCGAGAGGCTCAGGCGGGCGCCGTTGACGTCGGAGCCCAGGACGAAGGTCAGCAGCAGCAGGCCGATGCCGGCGGCGGCCCAGGTGTACTTGTAGGTCCGCAGCCAGGCGTCGGAGCGCACTCCCAGCGCCAGGATCGTCGTCACACCGAGGGCGACGAGCAGCCAGGCCAGCTGGAGCTGCCCGAGGCCCAGGTCGAGCGGGCCGAGCGACTGTGCGACAAGGTCCTGGGGCAGCCGCTGCATCAGCAGCAGGCCGATCCCTCCGAGCATGGCGACGGCGGGCAGCAGGACCTGGTCGGTACGGCGGCCGGCCAGGACGAACATGACGTGGACGCCGAGGAGGGCCAGCAGGTAGACGAGGAGGCCCTGCGGGTCGGGCGGAGCGAGGTTCAGCGACGTGAGCGTCACTCCGGCATCGGTGGCCGCGCGCAGCTCCTGGGTGCCACCCAGCGAGGCGGCGCCGACCACGAGGGCGACGGCGACCACCGCCAGCAGGCCGAGCTCCGTGTTCCGGAGGCGGGGCCTGATGCGCGGGATGCGGAGGCGGGCGCCGGTACGGGCCCCCGCGGCTGCCGTCACTCGCGGCCCCGGTCGAGCCGGAAGCGGACCTCGCCCACCTGGAGCTCGTCGCCGAACCCGAGTGGGCCCACGCCCTCGACCGGGACGCCGTTGATGTACGTGCCGTTGGTGCTGCCGCGATCCTCCACGTACCAGTTGCGGCCGCGGTACGTGAGGACTGCATGGTCCGCGGAGGCGAATGGATCATCCACGACGATGTCGTTGTTCACGTCGCGCCCGATGGTCGTGACCGCGTCGAGCGGGAGCGCGTAGCCGCCCGGCGGCTCGCCCCGCGGCGAGACCAGCACGACGAGACGGCCGAGCTCCGCGGGTCCGCGGGAGGCAGCCCGGAGGTCGCGCAGGACCACCCGGACCACGGCGTACAGGAAGGCGTAGAGGAGGAGCAGGAACAGGATCCGGATCAGCCACAACGTGAGAACGAAGCCGTCCATCGTCAGCCCGGCAGCTGTTCGACGACGAGCACGGTGTCGCCCACCACGATCCTGTCCCCCATCCCGAGGGCGCACTCGTCCACCCGGACGCCATTGACACGCGACCCGTTGGTGCTCGAGAGGTCGGTGAAGACCAGGGTGCCGCGACGGGCCTGGAGCCGGCCGTGGTGGCGCGACACGCGACCGTCCGCGAGGACCAGGACGTTGTCCGGGGCCCGACCGATGGTCAAGGGCGAGCCGTCCACGTGGATCGTGCGCTCCGTGCCATCGCGGGCGGTGACCCGGAGCAGGGCGCGCGCCGTCTCGGGTGCCGGCCTGCGGAAGACCAGCGTGGCGGTGCCATCGCCACGAATGCCACCCGCGGACTGTCCGCGAT
>JBAXFC010000446.1:0-3533 GCA_037140135.1 Chloroflexota bacterium | reverse complement strand
GTAACGCAGCTGGCGAGCTCGGATAAGCGCCTCTGGGTCGCGTGCTGCGATCGCGCCACCCTCTCCGACTGCCAGGTTCTTCACCGCATCGAAACTGAAGATTCCGACATCACCGATGCCTCCAGCGGGCTTCCCTCTGTACTGCGTCACTACTGCGTGAGCTGCATCCTCGATGACCGGCAGGCCCAGCGCCCCGGCATACGCGAGCGCGTTGCGCATGATCGGCGCGGCGTGGACCGGCGCCCCGTCATCGGAGAACCCCACGACGCCGGCGTCTGCCAGCTCGCCCATGGCGGCCAGCGTCTCGCCCTTGCGGCCGGACGTGACGGCGCCGTGGACCAGGACGCGCACCGGGGAGCCGGATGCGTCGGCGGCGGCCCGGACGCGGGCGACCACCGACGGCTCGTCGATGGTGGGCGTCGTGTTGGGCATCAGGCAGACGGTGGTGAATCCACCGTGGGCGGCCGCCGCGAGACCGGTCGCGACCGTCTCCGCGTCCTCGTTGCCCGGCTCGCGGAAGTGGGCGTGCAGGTCCACCAGGCCCGGCAGGATCAGCAGGCCGTCCGGCGAGACGCCGTCGGCGTCGGCCCCCTCGAGCCAGGTGACCCGCTCGAGGATCCCGTCGCGGACCGCGACCAGGGCCGGTCCCTCGCGACCGGCCGCGGGATCCACCGCCCAGCCCCGCAGGACCAGGCCATCGGCGACCTCGCTCACGCGTTCCCTCCCGCGCGTCGCGCGCCTGCCAGCAGGTAGAGCAGCGCCATCCGGACAGCGACGCCGTTGGTGACCTGGGCCGTGATCGCCGAGCGCGGGTCCACCGCCACGTCGGCCGCGATCTCGACCCCCTCGTTCATGGGACCCGGGTGCATGACCACCACGTCCGGCTTCGCCGCGCGCAGCCGTTCCTGGGTCAGCCCGTAGCGCGCGGCGTACTCGCGCAGCGACGGCAGCAGCCCCGATGCCATCCGCTCCTTCTGGATCCGGAGCGCCATCACGACGTCGGCGTCCTTGAGCGCGGCGTTCACGTCCGTGGTCACCGTGAAGCGGCGGCCGGCGGCGCCACGCGCCGCCCAGCCCTCGAAACCGCGCAGGAGCGTGGCCGGTCCGCAGATCCAGAGATCCGCGCCCATCGCGGTCAGCGTCCAGATGTTGGAGCGCGCCACCCGCGAGTGGAGCGCATCGCCGAGGATCACGATCTTGCGGCCTTCGAGCGAGCCGCCTGGCAGCCGCGAGCGGAGCGTGTACAGGTCCAGCAGCGCCTGGCTCGGATGGGCGTGCCAGCCGTCGCCGCCGTTGAGCACCGCCCCACCAAAGGTCTGGGCGGCGAGATACGGTGCCCCGGAGGCGGGATGGCGCATGACCAGCATGTCCGCCCCAAGGGCCTCGATCGTGCGCACCGTGTCCACGAGGCTCTCGCCCTTGGACACCGACGAGCTCGCCGCCGCGATGTTGACGACGTCGCACGAGAGGTTCTTGGCGGCGACCTCGAAGCTCACGCGGGTCCGCGTGGAGGCCTCGTAGAACAGGATCGTGACGTTGGTGCCGCGCAGCGCGGGGACCTTGGGGATCGGACGGGCGAGCACCTCGCGCATCGCGTCCGTGGTGCCCATCACCAGCTCGATCTCGCCCCGGGTCAGGCTGTCCACGTCGAGCAGGTGCTCGTGCCGCCAGGCGACCGCCTGCGTCTCGGGCGGCGCGTCAACCGCGGGCACGGGCGGGGCGGCAGGAACGGGAACGGCGGCAACGGAACCCGAGGACGCCGCCTCGGGGCGGTCGGCCTCGGCGGTCATGCCCGGAAGTCCCCGGAACCCAGGCCGGGCAGCCGCTCGATCTCCACCGCGTCCTCCCCGTCGATCTCCTCGAGCATCACCTTGACGACCTCCTCGCGGGAGGTGGGCACGTTCTTGCCGACATGGTCCGCCCTGATGGGCAGCTCGCGGTGGCCGCGGTCCACGAGGACGGCAAGCCGGATCGCGTTCGGGCGCCCGAAGTCGATCAGCGCGTCCATCGCGGCACGGATGGTGCGGCCGGTGTAGAGCACGTCGTCCACGAGGACCACGGTGCGTCCGTTGAGATCGAACGGGATCGCGGTGCCCTTCACGATGGGCTGCTGGGCGACGAGCGAGAGGTCATCGCGGTAGAAGGTGATGTCCAGGGCGCCGACGGCGACATCGACACCCTCGTGCTCGCGGATCGCCCCGGCGATCCGGTGGGCCAGCGGCACGCCCCGGCGCTGGATGCCGACGAGCACGAGCCCGTCGGTGCCCGCCTGCTTCTCGACGATCTCGTGGGAGATGCGGATCGTCGCGCGGCGGACGTCCTCGCCGGACATGATGCGGCGGCCGGTCATCGGACGGACCTGCGGCACTGCACGGGGATCACTCCTCCTTCCCGGCCTCACGGGGCCTCCCCCGGCCTCACGGGACCGGCTCGGAAATCGCGTCCAGTCTACCGCGCCCGGGCCGTCTCGGACGGCCGGGCGGCTAGTAGACGCCGACGGTGACGAAGGTCGTGCCCGACCATGACGGGCAGCCGCAGATCGCGAAGAAGTCCGGCGTGTAGAGGTCCACGACCCGGGATGGCTTCTGGGGCCCGTAGTCGCTCACGGTGCGCTCGATGCAGCGGGCCGCACCGCAGATCCGGACGACCGTGCCCCTCGGCAGGCGCATGGCCGTCGTCCCGTTGCCGTAGAAGGTTGCGATCCCCCTGATCGTGTACTTCGGCGGCTTCCAGGCGCTGCCGGTCGGTACTGCGGGCTGATCCACCATCGGTCGCTTCGAGGGCGCCCGCGGCGCACGACCAGGCTCGCTGAAGCTGTCCACGCCCGAGACGTACCCGTCCGACCGCAGCCCAGCGTCAAGCGTCCCCAGGGCGCGCTGCGCCGGAGAGTCCCCGTTGACCGTCACCGTCGTGAATGCGGCCGGCGCCAGGTCCGAGGGGGCGGAGGGGCTTTGCGAGCCCGCAGGACCAGGCAGCCCGGCCAGGGCGACCGCGGCGATGAGCGCCGCGCCCGCGACGACCGTTCTGCGTCGCATGACGGGCGTGACTGTAGCCGATCGGCCCGTGGGTGGCTAGTGGTCCGCCTGCTGCGCCGGCCGGCCCCACGGCGATCTGGCTGGAGCGCAAGAGGAGTTGGTCCGGATGCTGGAACCAGTTCAGCGCCAGCGGGGCGACAACGAGGAGCGCGATGGCCCCGGCCAGAAGCAGAGGTGCGAGGGTGCGGGAATATTGACAGACAGAGGATCGCCTGAACGATGAATGCGTCATTGCCGGACCTATTTGTCATAGAGTCGGTTGACAGGGCTGATCGGATAAGGGTCATTGCGGGGGAGCTCAAGCAACTCTTTGCCGACGAACCCTTGTCGGTGCGTGAACTTGTCGAACTCTGTAACAGATGGTCTGCGGAAGTTGTGAGGCCACCGGCAGCCAGCGTGCCAGGCGCCGTGTTTATTGGCATGTGGCTGCGCAGGGGAACACTTAATGCAATACTTGAACGTGAGTTGGGGACTCAGTGGCAGGAAGGCTGGGTTGGA
>JBAXFC010000445.1:0-3546 GCA_037140135.1 Chloroflexota bacterium | reverse complement strand
GTCTGGTCCATGAACTGGGAGAGCTGGCTGCCGCCGAAGAACTCCTTCATCGCCGCCACGACCGGGCGGATGTTGATGAGGGCGTTCGGGGTCGCCTTGTCGATCTCCTGGATCGTCATGCGCTCGCGGACGACGCGCTCCATGCGCAGAAGGCCGATCCGGAAGGCGTTCTGGATCAGCTCGCCGTTGGCGCGGATGCGGCGGTTGCCGAGGTGGTCGATGTCGTCCTTGGGATGGAGACCACGGTTGCTCTCGATGAGGTTGCCCACGATCGCCGCGATGTCCTCGCGGGTGATCGTGCGCTGCTCGCGCGGGAGCTCGATGCCCATCCGGGCGGCGACGCCGTCGAGCTTCTTGTTGAACTTGTAGCGGCCGACCCGGCCGAGGTCGTAGCGCCGGAAGTTGAAGAACAGGCTCTCGACCAGCTGGCGGGCGTTGTCACCGGTGGGCGGATCGCCCGGGCGCAGCTTCTTGTAGACCTCGATCAGCGCCTCGGACGGCGTCTTGGTCGTGTCCTTGTCGAGCGTGTTCGCGGTGAAGGGATGCTCCGGGTCGATGTCCACCGTGCCCTGGAAGAGCCGCGCAATATCGTCGTTGGTGTCGTAGCCCACAGCGCGCAGCAGGGTGGTCGCCGCGATCTTCCGCTTCCGATCGACCTTGACGTAGAGCTGGTCCGCCTTGGTGGTCTCGAACTCGAGCCAGGCGCCGCGGTTCGGGATCACCTTGGCCGAGAACAGCATCCGGCCGGATGCCGGATCCTCGATCTCGCTGTAGTAGACGCCGGGCGAGCGCACGAGCTGGCTGACGACGACGCGCTCGGCGCCGTTGATCACGAAGGTGCCCATCTCGGTCATCCACGGGTAGTCACCCATGTAGACGCGCTGGCGCTGGATCTCGCCGGTCTCCTTGATCAGGAGCTCGACCTGCACGTACAGCGGCTTGCTGAAGGTGAGGTCCTTGGTCCGGCACTCCTCCTCGGAGTACTTGGGCGTCCCGAACTCGTAGTCCAGGAACTGGAGCTCCATCACCTTGCCGGTGAAGTCCTTGATCGGGCTGATCTCGTCGAACAGATCCCGCAGGCCCTTCTCGATGAACCACGCGAAGGACTCGAGCTGGAGCTCGATGAGGTTCGGGACCTGGAACTTGTCCCGGCTCACCCCATCCCGCACCTCGTGGATCCGGGCGTACGACAGACGGCCGGAAGGGGTGGCGGCAAGAGGAGCCGACGAGACGGACAGCATAAAAGACGACTCCTTGTCGGAGTGGGAAGTTGAGGGGACGGCCGCGCTCACAGAAGGAGTAGGATACCGCGATCCCGCGCCATGTCAACCACGGGAAAACCCGAACGAGCGGCGGCCGAGAGGCCACCGCTCGCGGCGAGCTGCCGATTGGCCGGTCGAGCCGGCCGCTGGCAGGTCGTTACTTGATCTCGACCTTGGCGCCCTGCTCCTCGAGAGCAGCCTTGATCTTCTCGGCCTCGTCCTTGGCGACGCCCTCCTTGACGGCCTTGGGAGCCGCGTCAACGAGGTCCTTGGCCTCCTTGAGGCCCAGGCCGGTCAGCTCGCGCACGACCTTGATGACCGGGATCTTGTTGGGGCCGATCTCGGTCAGGACTGCGGTGAACTCGGTCTGCTCCTCCTCGACCACGGCGGCCGGGGCAGCGGCGCCGGCCGCGGCGGCAACGGCGACCGGGGCGGCGGCGGTGACGCCGAAGCGGTCCTCGAAGGCCTTCTTGAACTCGGACAGCTCGAGGACGGTCATCTGCTCGAATGCGGCGAGCAGCTCGTCGACGGAAAGCTTGGCCATGGTGTCGGTATCTCCTGCTGGTGCATCGCCCCACGGGGCGGGTTTGGTCTCGAAGGTGGGGATCAGGCGGCCGCGTCGGCGCGCTTGTCGATGAGCGCCTGGACGAGCCCGACCACGTCGCGCCCGGGGGCGTCGAACAGGCCGGCGGTCATCGAGAGCGGGGCCGTGATGGCGCCCAGGACCTCGGCGAGGAGCACCTCGCGCGAAGGCAGGGTCGCCAGGCGGGTCACGCCTTCGGCGTCGATCGCCGTGCTGCCCAGGACGCCACCGGTGATCTTGACGATCTTGGCGTACGGGCGGACGGCATCGAGGACCGCCTTGGCAGTCGCCGCCTCATCGGTTCCGAAGGCGATCGCCGACGGGCCCGACAGGAGCGGTGACAGTGCGGCCGCGGCAGGATTGTCCTGCGCAGCGATCCGCATCAGGCGGTTCTTCACGACCCGGTAGCTCACGCCGCTCTTGCGCAGCGCGCGCCGGATCTCGGTGATCTCCTTCACCTTGAGGCCGCGGTATTCGGAAACGATCATCGTCCGGTGTGCGCCCAGCTCCGAACGCAGCGCCTCGATCGTCTCGCGCTTGGCCTCGGTCGGCATGTGCCTCCTTGACCTCCGTTGCTCCTGGCGCGCAACCGGCGCGCGGCGGTGGGTGCGCCCGGTACTTCAGCACCGGTTGAACCCCTGCGACGGGACCACGTGCAGGGGGCGCGACCCACCCGGAGGTGGAGCGATGACCACTGCCTCGGCGTGCTCGCCGTCGTCCCCGGTCGCCGCCCGTGGAGGATGGCGTCCGGTCCGGTCCGGCGGATCAAGCCCGCGGCGTCGTCCCTGCCTTGCGGCGGGGCCGGCGTCAGATCGGGCGCAGGCTGTCTGCGGCTTGTCCGTCTATCGATACAGCGCTCGCGTCTCCGCGGCACCGTGCATGGAGTGCATCCCGCTCATGCGGGACGGCGGTTGCCCTGCCTAGCCGTTGGCCGCGGCGAGGACGGCCGGGATGTCCACGCGGACGCCCGGGCCCATCGTGGAGGCGATGGACAGGGTCCGCAGGTACTGGCCCTTGGCCCCGGACGGCTTGGCGCGGTTGACCGCGTCCACGAGCGCCGCCAGGTTCTCCTCGAGCTGCTTCTCGTCGAACGACACCTTGCCCACGGGGACGTGGATGATGGCGCCCTTGTCCACCTTGAACTCGACGCGGCCGGCCTTGACCTCCTTGACCGCACGCTCGATGTCGAACGTGACGGTGCCGGCCTTGGGGTTCGGCATCAGTCCGCGGCGACCGAGGATCCGGCCGAGGCGTCCGACCTGGCCCATCGTGTCCGGGGTCGCGATCGCGACGTCGAACTCGAGCCAGCCGGCCTCGATCTTCTTGACCACGTCCTCGGCGCCGACCTCGTCAGCACCGGCGCGGAGGGCCTCCTGGGCTTTCTCGCCCTGGGCGAAGACGAGGACGCGGACGACCTTGCCTGTGCCGTTGGGCAGCACGACCGTGCCGCGGACCATCTGGTCGGCGTGGCGGGGGTCGACGCCGAGGCGGAGGTGTGCCTCCGTGGTGGCGTCGAACTTCACCGTGCTGGTCTCGCGCAGGAGCGCGACGGCCTCTTCCGGCGTGTAGACGCGCTCGCGGTCGACGAGCTTGGCGGCTTCGCGGTACTTCTTCCCGTGGGTCGGCATGTCCGGTGTGTCCTTCCTGGCGGCCGGGGTCACCGGCCTCCCCCATCGCGGGGTGGCGTCCGGCTCCGTCGTC